>JBBSJV010000127.1:0-1721 GCA_038256935.1 Patescibacteria group bacterium | reverse complement strand
TAAATTTCAAGATGCCTTAAAAGAGCATATCAACCAAAACTTCCCACAGTTAGTAATTCCACAAATCATAGAACAATTTAACATAGCTGCTGGAAATGCGATAACTGAATGGGCAACCCAAACCACAACAGCGATTCTCAGTAGTTCTCAAGAAAATTATAAACAAGAATGTGAAAATATAGTACAAATTCGATCAACACTAAAACGTTTTCTTGAAATTAGCGATGCAAACTTAAAAAAGCCTTTTGAAAAACTGGAGATAAAAGTAAAACAACGCATAGCCAAAAAATCAGAAGATGACCTTATTATTTATATCAGAACTATCATTTCCGAACTTCAAGAGGTTAAACCTTACAATAAATTGGGAGGGAAGTTATATCCTATTTCTTCATGGGAAGGTGAATTTCAACAAGGAATTAACCAAGTATTAGAAGCAGTTGCAAAGTCCTTAGAAACTGGACAGGTGGATTTAGACACTCCAAATCTAAAAAGGGCTAATGCTTTAATCATAAATTTGATGTCGTTAAATTTGAAGCGTTTAATTAGTTTAGGATATACAAGCGATATTGCTAAAGAAGGTAAACTAAAAAAAGCAAAGACTGACGAAGAAAAAAGAAAACTGAGAGAGCTTAATGAAGGATTAAATGAACTATCTATTCACCTTAATATTGTCATCGGGGATGTCTTGAAACAAATTTCCGCGCAAGAAATAAAGAGAATTTATCAGTCTGTCTCTGAATTATTTCACTTTCATTTAGAATATTTAGAAAAGGAAGCAAATGAGATTGCGCCTAATATCGCCATCAAATTTCCTGAATCCGAATTGAGTCAAGTTAACCATCAACTTAGTTTCAACTTTAATTTTCAAGCAGGATTTCCGATTACAGCAGGAACTTATCAACAAGAAAAACAAGTTGCAAAAACTGCAAGACATTGGTATACATTATGGCTCTTAGAAGAGACTTATTATGTAACTGAATATGAAGAACGTTCTAGTGATAATGCTGAAATTCCCAGTATAGAAGATTTACTTACGGGGTGGATAACACAGGCTAAATACGCAGAATCAGATAGAGTAAACCAAATTGCAAGCTGGCTACTAGAACAAATTAACCATTTGGAAAAAAAAATAGATAAAATCCAGAATGATGTTATAAACCGTTATCAGGAAAGACTTGATAGGGCAAACCAAGAAATTACTCTAGATTATGAAAAACAAACAAATATATGGAAGCCTATGCAACAAAAAGCTCAAGCCTTAGCAAAAGAATTTCGTAGATTAAAAGAAACTTGGGAACTTAACGGTTAAGTTTGATCTAATATTAACAGTAATGTGATATGAATTTGCAACAAACAGAATACTCAGCAGGTCAACACTTAGAAAACTTGTATGAAAATGTTTTTGAAGAGGTTTATCCCCAAATTAAAACTCAAAAAACAGGAGTTTTATCTACAGTAATACACTTCCTAATTAGAGTAGGAGAATCAGAAAATGAGTTAGCACAAGCTGAAGAAATATGTAGAAAGTTCAAACTTGACCGAAAAACCTCGTTAAATGATGATTTATCCATATCATTAGATACTCACCGTTCGCGCATTTCTAAATAAGAAAAGATACTTAGAGATCCAAAAGTTGAGCTAGCGAGACTACAGCGAGACTAACGAAGAATCAACCAACCCTGCATAAATCTCAGGAGATAACCCCAAACACCGGATGATCT
>JBBSJV010000126.1:0-2026 GCA_038256935.1 Patescibacteria group bacterium | reverse complement strand
TGGTATTTGATTATTCTCCTGATACTAATCCTCCCTATATTTACTATGCAGTTTCATATTCTAATTCGTTAGGGTCTTGTTTTCAAGTTTCGGGAACGTCTATGAGAGGTGGTGCTGGTCTTGGAGACATTGAAACTCTTGAGGTTTACGCGCCAGCCTTGGGAGAAGTTACTATTATGTATGCCAAATCGGATCGAGAAAATGTGCCGCCTTGGATGAGCATAGAACCGATCCAAAAAACTGGAATCATTCCGACCAATATCTTATATGGATTTAGCTCAGTCACAAAGCAAGAGAATCCAGGTTGTACGACTACACTCAGCCTGACTGAATCTGCAAAAGTCGTAGAATCTTTGCAGTATTTAAATCATCCATTAATCAGTGACGCTCCAAAATCTTTTTTAGACTATTGAGGTCGTGAATATCGCTGAATCTTTTTAATTTTTGCAGTTTTAGCAACCACTAAACATCATCAATAAGATTAAGGATTCAAAAATATCAAAGACTCAATAACCTTAGTAGCTTCTTGAAGCGACAGTGAAAATTCACACTGATAGTCCTTAATCAAATATTGGCTTCCTGCTATTGACTGAAAGGAGTAAGCAGTTTTGGGGCTAGACCCTGGTGAAGGTAAATCTTTACGAAAGAATAATGATAAATTACTAAAGCTGTCATATCCTGAATACATAAGTTGAACTTTATTCAGTGCTGGCGATGAAACTTCAAGACTTTCAAATTCCGATACTGGCCCTCCCCATTGTCCATTATCCGCTTTTATACTAAAACAAATATTGTTGCTAGGGTTACGATATCTAATTTCATAACTATGTCCATGTCTAATATCTTCGCTAGTATTAAATTCTATTACTTCAAATCCATGAGGAACATAAGTTGGAACAACAACTCTAAATGTATGTTTTCGGGTTCCATCTCTACTAATTTCTGTTTTATCTAGGGAATTTAGTTGTTTGATTTGATTGGGAGTGAGTTTAGCCATTTCTCCCTTAGCCATTGGTGATAATCCAACATTTTCTGGGGACTCTATATCATTATTTTGTTCATTATTTAATGGGATTGAGTTGGGAGATTCAGTTTCTTGATAATAAAAAATGCCCTCAATAAAATTACAACCTGATAAAGCAAAAATCAACCCGAACTGAAAAAGCCCAAAATACCACTTGTTGTTAGTCAATTTATTGTTCATAAATTGTAGGAATTCAAGTATTGCAAAGATTCAACAATTTTAACCGCTTCTTGAATGCTGATAGAGCGACAAGATTTTCCCCCTGGAGAGGAAAACCAATAGGCTTGCTGTCCTCCTAACAAACCATGCTTTCCTGCAAATTCTATTTTTGACTGACTGCGATCGCGGTGATTATCTGTGTATTCTAAGATGACTTTACCTAAAGCTGGAGATATCGCTTCAACCGGCTGATAATCTCTAGGTCCGTCCCCCCACCCTCCTGAATTACCAGATATCCTAAAACAAAAATTATTATTGCTTCTATATAAAATGTCGTATGAAGGATCCGATCCCCGCTCATCCATAAGGCTAAACTCAGCTATTTGATAACCTTCAGGTACATAAGTAGGAACAATAGGTTTAAAAGTAATATTATGCTGATTATTTCTATCCATGCTTAAGATATCTTGAACTTGTGCCTCATTTAACTTGGCTAAATCTCTTAATTCAGAAGGAGCTACTTTCATTTCATAGGGAGTTCCTACCTTGACATTACTCAAATAATTACCAATCGTATTTTTCAATTCTTCAGCTTGATTTTTATCTAAAAAATAACCTAATACCAATACTTCATAAAAATTAGAAGCAAAACCTCGTTTTACATTTTCACAAAAATTAGATTTAATAAATTCTTGAATTTCTCTTCTATACTTGCTACTATCTGAACGATGATTGCCTACATCAAAAAAAACTGGATAAATTTGGGTTGGATAACTGGTGATGTTTTCCAGATTATCTCCACAATACTGAGGAGATAAATCAATCTTAGGCAAGCTAAATTCT
>JBBSJV010000125.1:0-2224 GCA_038256935.1 Patescibacteria group bacterium | reverse complement strand
TTTACCTGCAAACCCAGACGATCTGCTTGACAGAGGGTATAAAGTGGATGATAAACATCAACATCCTGAGGGTACACGTTACGTTCATCCAGAAACTGGGGATGTATTAGATTTTCATCCAGGAAAACCTGGGGCTAGTGGAAACAAGGCTAAAGATCATTATCACAGACATAATCCTAATTCAAAAAATGACAAAGATGCATATCTTGATAAAGATGGTAATCCTGTACGCAGAGGATCAAAACCTAGTCATTTAAAACCTGAAAGTAATTAAATATTATGAAGACTAAAAAAACTAATTTTATCGAAATTTACAGCATTCTAGAAAATACTTCTAACGATGAAAATAAAGAGTGGGGACTTGATATGTATCTTCATGGCAACATTTACAAAATAGACGAAAATTCAATGATAATTTATTGTATAACTAGTAAAGATGAAGTAGACATATATTATAAAATAAGTATTAAAAATTTCCAATGGATAAGTTTTGAAGATAGTGAGTATCATAAAAAGTTATTTCTTGAAGGGCACGGGAAAAATTATAAACTAAGGAAGGAGTTTTTGGATCATCAAAATAATTTTCTTGAGTTTGTCTTTAATGAATCAAACAAAGAAAAACAAATTAACTTTGGCCCAATTACTGAATTTTTAGTTTCAAAATCTGAGATGAGATTAATATTTGAGTATGATTCATGTTTAATGATAGAAGGAAATAAAGATAGTAATCCATATTTTGGTGGTTTCAATGTAAAATCATTTGACGTTACAATTGAAGAAATTGATGAGAATGAATTGGATAATTAGCCAAGTCTCTATCTAAAATCATTTTAAAAATATTAAGTAGTGCTCAAAGTTATGAAAATTAAAAACTTTGTAGATCTTAAAAGAATAATTGATAAAACACTATCAATTGGTAACGACAAAGAGAGGCACCCAAATTTTCCAGATGACTTTTTTGATGCTAATGGTAAATTTGTTTGGCCAAACTTTGCTGGGGAAATATGGAAAGAAGGTTCTGATTTATTTATAACTTTTGAAATAGACACCCCACATAAAGACGTCATTACAATCAAAATTTCTGATATTGATTGGCTAATGCCTACAGACTATCAAGAGGAAACTTCTAAAAGACTAATATATGAATGATCAGTTCAAGAAAATTTTCCTGTAGTTCAAAACTATAATGATTTTAAAGAGAATGTACTTTAAACAAGTCGAGCATTGAAAATAAAGTTTTTTTTGCTGATCAGACAACCTTTTTAGTAGATAATTATGAGCTACTTATGAATTTTGTATATGAAACTCACGAGATATTTCCTGACAAGCAAGAATACGAATTATCAGGTCAACTATACGTCTATGCTAAAAGTATAGAAGTAGTTGACACAAATATTGAGGGATTAGAGTATAAAAAAAACTAATTTTATCGAAAATTACAGTGTTATATAAGAACCATAGCCCATATCCCAAGCTGGCAAGACTATGCAAGATCAAGTGAAAAACTAGCCTACGATAAACTAGAAGCTGACATAGCCTTTGCCTCAATTTGCAAAACAGATACTGTCTTTCCCTATGGCTGTAATGATTATCACAGTAACATAGCCAAAAACTATAACCTATCAGTTTCTCCAAACGTAGCAGGGAGAGAGAAATACATCAGAGATAATACCGAATGGAGATTCAAGACCATTTATGTACAAGAGCAGTACCTAGACTTAATGTCACTTGCAAATGCTAACAACATGACATCAAAGTTTGTATTTGCTAATGCTAATGTTGGAACGTTTATGGAGATACCAGGTTGGCTTCAAAGCTTAGCAAATTTCTCTAAAGCAGAGCCCACGCCTATTGGAGAATTTCTACTTGCTTTAGCAGCAGCTGGTTTTCTAGCTTATCACCTACCTTCAGCTACTGTAAAAACATACGATATTTTAATGGGTCTAATTCCTATGAATAACACGTATGAAGACAGTATGAGAGAGATTTATGGAGATGGACACGAAAAATATGATCACATTTTCCGCACTCCTTCATCCACATACACAAGTCCAAAAGGTAATTATGAAAGTGGAAGCAATAGTGGCGCTAGAAGTACATATGGTGTCAAACCTGTTCCAATTGTTTTACCCGCAAACCCAGATGACCTACTTGACAGGGGGTATAAAGTTGATGATAGGCATAAACACGGTACACGATATGTTAATCCTGAAACAGGTGATGT
>JBBSJV010000124.1:0-2515 GCA_038256935.1 Patescibacteria group bacterium | reverse complement strand
AAGAATATCTCTATATCTATATTTCAATGGTTTTGTTTTGACAGGTGGCATAAATAGTACTAACCATTCATACTGACTATCGTTCAGGATAGTCGTGTGGAATTTATTTTCACAATACATACAGCAAGAACTGCCCTAACTGGCAGTCTTTATTTTGTAAAGTGGGTCAGAGATATTAAACAGTTTCTTAGTTTAAGGATTTTAATTTTGCAGTAATTGCTGGTGAAAAATGCCGATGTCACACCATTAAAAAGGAATAAATTGAGCGATAAATTTTTATGTCATACTTGTACATGTTAAATTATTTGATTACGAATTTGTTATTTGTCATTGCGGAACTAGTTTCAGAATCTTTTCCTTATTCAAAGTACCATTCCATAAGACCCTGAAATAAATTCAGGGTGACAAAATAAAAACTATTCCTGTCATCCTGATACTGGTTTCAGGATCTTTCCCTGCAGCTATAGCTATTAAAAATGATGTTTTTTGACGAAAATATGATAATTGAATTGGCTTAATTGTTACTTAATATAAGTCAAATCAAGGAAACAAAATAAAATTAAAATTCATAGCATGGAAGATAATACAAAATTCGAAGAGGTTTTAAAATTAATTAAAAATAAAAGAGTTCTAGTACTTATAGACGGTGGAAATATCTATTTTTCTACTCATATCAAAAAACTAGAAATTGATTACGGTTTGATGCTTAATCAAATTAAAGAAAATAGTAAAGATCTAGTTGGGATGGTTTTTTATACTGCCTTCAAGCCAAATGAGAAAAAGCAGTTTCATTTTTTTGATTATTTGGAATCAGTTGGCCTTACTGTCTTCAAAAAGCCAATTAAAGTCTTTAAAAACGATGTTAAAGGCAATCTCGATGTGGAATTAACTGTGGATGCCATTCAAAAGATAAAAACCTATGATGCCCTAGTTCTTTTGAGTGGGGATGGGGATTTTACCTACCTTGTAAAAACTTTGGAAGAAGCCAAAAAAACTGTTCTTGTATTTAGTTTCAAAGGCTTCACGGCTCACGAACTAATGGCTGAAGCTGATAATAATTATTACCTCGAAGATATTACCAAACTCTGGCAGAGTCCTAAAAATAGCAAACCAAGGCCAAAAATTATCCTTGATGATCTCAAAATTGAACCAAAAAGATTTTTCAATCTCCCTCACCTACCCTCGATTCCAAATCCTTTAGACTTATTTAAACCTAGGCCAAAACCTGCAGTTGAAACCCTACCTGATGTTAAAAATAAGCAAGTAGCTCCAAAAAGACGCCAAAATAATAATGCTAACCCCAAAACTAGTGACACTGGCGAGAAGCCAAAAAACTCAAGAAATCGCAGATACCCTAGTAAGTCAAAACCTACCAATGAGGCTAATAAAAACCCGAATCAAAATTCAAATAGTCAAGTAAACAAACCTACAAAAGTAAGTCAAAAGCCAAAAGCTTTCAATCCAAATCCAATTAAAAAACCAGCGGCGCAAAATCCTCAAGCAAAGCCAGCAAACAGATCAAATAAAACTCAAACTATAGACTCAAGACCAAAGCCAAATCCTCAACCACGAAAAAAACCGCAAACGCAACAAACTAACCCTCAAACCAGAAACAATTACAATAAACAGCCAAACAATCAAAATAATAACATTGCTGATGTACAAATCCACTTGGAATAACTTGCCCTTTTACCCGAATAATTGACATCAACCGTTTTTATGGCAAGATTTGAGTATGTCTAGTCAGAAGCTAAGAAATATTGCAATTATTGCTCACGTTGACCATGGTAAAACTACATTAGTTGATAACATGATCAAACAAACTTCCACTGAAAGGGAAGCTAATAATATGGGAAACTTGGTCATGGATTCTATGGATCAAGAAAGAGAAAGAGGGATCACTATCAAGGCCAAAAATGCCAGTATCATCTATAAAGATTACAAGATCAACATCGTGGATACCCCAGGACATGCTGATTTTGGTGGTGAAGTAGAACGTGGCCTGCAGATGGTTGATGGGGCACTACTCCTGGTAGATGCTCAAGAAGGTCCAATGCCTCAGACCAAATACGTTATGAAAAAAGCTATTGAGCTTGGACTTAAACTAGTTGTAGTTATTAATAAAGTCGATAAACCAGCAGCTAATCCTACAAGAGCACTTAGTCTAGTCGAGGATCTATTTTTAGACCTTGGAGCAAGTGATGAGCAGATGGAATTTAAAACTGTTTACGCCTCAGGTGTACAAGGTAAATCTGGAGCAAGTGCTGAAGCTTTAGAAAATGATCTTACATACTTGCTTGACGTTGTGATTGCTGAAATTGCTGAACCTGTCGTAGAGGAAATGGATAGCACTGATGATTTTCAATTACTAGCCCTTAATCTTCATTATGATACTTTCAAAGGTAAAATGGCTGTGGGTAAAATCAATCGAGGTAAAGTAGTTATGGGACAAAGTTTGGTACTCAAACAAGATGGTAAAGACGTTACTGGAAAAGTTAGCAGTATCCTAACCTTT
>JBBSJV010000123.1:0-2634 GCA_038256935.1 Patescibacteria group bacterium | reverse complement strand
GAGCTAGTAAAGTGCGCTCTACAAAAGGGCTACTTGTCCATGTCTTTGGTAAAATTGCCGCAGCTTTTATTTACCTCATATTTTAACCCTTGATTCGCATTAATATGCTTACCTATGGTTTTTACATCTCTATCGAACAATCCAGAGATTTGATGACGGTTGAGCCAAACGGTTTCATCCTCGATTCTCACCTCAATATGCTCGGCAATTTCATCAGGGCGATACAAAATGATTTCATTTTTCATATCAATTCTAAAATTGGGTTTAGGATCTCGGTAGTTTATTCATCTAATACTTGTATTTCATGAAAAATTTCGGGACAAAGTGGAATTTAAGTAGATAAACACCGTTTTCAAATACTTTTGGAGGAGAGGTTGAAGGGGGTGGGGGAAAGAAATTATACAGGTTTATTAGTTTTGAATGAGTTCGACCCCTTCAGGCATTGGCGTTAACTTAAGAATAGATTATTCTGAGATCCTCCTGATAACTAGTCCTTTTCTTTCTTTTTTCATAAGAACAGTATTTAGCCATTATGGTAAGTGTTTGCCCAAGTTCATTAGGATCATTTTGTAATTCTTCCAGTATGCCTATTATTTTTTGAGGATGTCTAATTAAGTAGTGAGTGACTTTGATCAGACTCAGGTCTTTATTTAATACGGCTTTGATTATTATCCTACAGCGAGTGTAAATAATTTGTGTACAGATGATTATCATTATAAATCGTGACCAGAGTATGACCCATAGCTGAATTTTGGACACATTGTGAACTCTGTCAAAAGCCATATTGCTTTTCCAAGACTTAAAGATTATTTCTATTCTCCATCGCAGTTTGTACAAGCCGAAAATCTTCTCTGGGTCTGCGGTTTCTTTCTCGATGGTCGTAAGATAAATGGACCAGCCCAACAGTTCTAAATAATCTGCAGTTGGGGTGCCCTTAAGCTCCTTTTTGGCTTTTCTACGTCTATTTTCTGCAATCTCTCCGCTAACAGGTAGCGCGATCAGTCTTACTATGGTTTTGGCTTTGTTGTTCAGTTTTACTACCATGTCGACACTAGTTTTTTTTAAGCAAAATCAACAGCTCAAGAGGCTTTCCGTTTTCGATGTCAAGAAGTGCCAGTTTGTATTTGTGACGGTAAATGCAGTCTGCACCCTGATCAATGTGGCGCTGTATTTCATCGGCGATTAAATATCCGCGATCTCTTAAAGTCAGATCCCCCTTTTTCAGGACAAGTTCAGGTGCAGCCTGGTAGTCTACTTTGCTGTAACTGTCCACAGAAAAGAACAAAAACTGTTCGGCGACTAAATCATAAACCCCTTGAATACGTGCATTACAGACTTTTGAATGGCCATTGGCCACTCCTGAAAAATCACCAAACAGTCTCTGGGGCAACCTAATGATAGTACTGTCCTGAACCACAATCCGATCAAAGGAAAGTGTTTTCTGGTTAGGGCTGTTTATTGCAAACTTGTTGTGGATCACCAGTTCGAACACTCTTTTTAAGAAGAGCATGCATTGCTCATTTATCTTTTTCCAGACAGACACCTTACTGACTGATATCCCTGAGCCTGATTCAAGCCGGGCAGCAAGATCATTGTGACTCACGGTGCCTTGAGCTGATTCGTGGCACAGCGCAAAGAGTAAATCAGCAGGGTTTATGGTACGCTTGCGCCTGATGAGTTTGGTATCAAAGGCAAGATCCAACAGGATGTCGTTACTGATATTGAGTTTATCGAAGAGATTGAAAAACTCTATTTTTTCAGGGTTTAAATTTGGTTTCAATAGGTATTTGTTATAGATTTATAATAGTAAATATACTATTATAAAATCACAAAAAAAATGGGTTATAAAGTTAAAATACAGCGAGTTGATAGAGGGAAAACCAATTCCTATTACATCAATTTCCCAGCAGCATTAGCAGAGTCGTGTGATCTAGAAAAAGCAGAAGAATTGGAATGGGAAATAGAGGACAGAAATACTTTTGTCTTAAAAAGGGTAATCAAAAAAGAGTCTATCCTGAAAAAGAAACAACCTGTTAAAAAAGAGTAGGTGTCATCTTTCAGATTATCATTCGTTTAAGCGCTAAGTTAACGCCAATGCCCTTTAGGGGTCGGGGGTCACAACAGCGTTCTGTCGTCCTAAGCATCGGTGGTCACTCTAGTTTTCAAAATCTAACTGCTTTAATATCACCCAATCCCTACAAATTGTGGATAATCTCTACAAGACATATTTTAAAATCATAGTAAACCAAACATTTATGTTTTGGTTAGTTTTTTGATAAAGCATCGTTGCATGAGACAAGTGGGATAGATCCACATCCAGATTTCACTATATAAAAATCCAAATTAAAAATACTATTTAAAATGAGTACAAAAACTACTCACTTCCCTATCTTTGCAAGCTCAAACGCTCGAAATGGTGGCAAAAATTTGAATTTTGACATTATTAGAGCTCTTTTATTTTAAATTCAGTAATTAAGTTACTTGTAACTTATTCAGAGAGAAGACAGGCAAAGATCCTAGAAGGGTTGATAATTAGGAGTTTGAACTACTCCCACTTATCAGTCAGATATGGGACTGAAAGGGCGAAGCTGTATCTAGATCTCAAGATTGAAAAAATTTGAAAATTGAAAAATT
>JBBSJV010000122.1:0-2655 GCA_038256935.1 Patescibacteria group bacterium | reverse complement strand
ATTGCGGGAGTTGATTTATCAAACATGTCTAGTAAATCATCGTAGCGGCCACCTCCAAGCAGGGCTCTAGGATTGGTAGGGTTTTTATCAAAGACTTCGTAAACTAAACCTGTATAATAAGCAATACCTCTGACGATACAAGGAGTAAATTCGTAGTCGAGGTTTTTGTGAATCAATTTTAGATTGTCATTTAAAAGCTTCAATTCTGCAAAGTTTTCAGATAGCTTTTGATAAGTCATCCAGGGCTCTCCTTTTTTATTACCAAGATCTAAGACTAATTGGATTTGGTCATTATTTAGAGTTTGCCCCATTATTTCTGCTTTTTGAGTATCATCTTTTTTGAACCAATCATCAAGGATCTTATAAACTAGGGGTTTATGGTCAGACAATCCTACTTCTTCCACCCATTGATCAAGTAAAAGCCTGTGGTTATACATGATTTTAAAGTGCTCAGATCGAGCTCCAAAGCTTTGAAAGATGTTTCCAATCAGACTCAATAATTCTAGCTCGGCTTCTCCTCTATCTAGGCCAATAATATCCACATTGACTTGCCAGTGCTCTCGAAGCCTTCCTTTTTGCGGTCTTTCATATCTGAAACAATTTGGAATGGAAAACCAACGAAGTGGAAACTTGAGTTCTCTGTGGCGAGCTGCTACGATTCTTGCAAGGCTAGGGGTTTGCTCTGGCCGTAAAGCTACAAAACGCTCACCTTTGTCATAAAAATTGTACAATTGGCTACCTCCAAGCTCTTCTCCAGATTTGGCGATGTAGATATTAGCGTTTTCTAATAGACTTGTTTCGTATTCTTCAAAGCCATAATGAATCAGAGTTTTGCGCCAAGTATTAAAAATATAATTCCGTTTTGAAAGATCATCAGGATAAAAATCCCGGGTTCCTTTATAAGGCTCTGTAGAAAAAGTGGCTGACATAATAATTTTATTTAAGATGGTCGATCAAAAATTGTAAAGTTAATCAGTTTAATTTCTATCAATCCAATGGTTTTTAAAATCCAAACTGATATGGACATATAGATTAAAATTTAACTGTCACCCTGAATTTATTTCGGGGTCTTTTCATAGTTAAATAATGAAAAGATTCTGCGACATGATTTGTCATCTCGATCGAAGTGAGAGATCCTATAGTAGTGCAAGAGAAACTACAACTTCAGTTTTACTTGTATGCCGCCACAGGGGATTTCTCAGCTTTGCTTCGAAATGACACATTTTTTAAACACTAATTTTATTTTAGTCTTATCTTAGTCCTTGAAAAAAAACACAAACTCAGCTAGACTAAAGTTATGAACCAAGAATTTGTCAGTATTATTATCTCAGGATCTTTTGGTTTAATTGCAGCTATTGTCTCTGGTATTGTCTCATATCGATCTGCAGTAAATAAGCTTCGAAAAGAGCTTGAAGGGCAGCTAGTAGAGGGTTTGCTTGAAAAAAGGCTAGCTACTTACCCTCAATTACTTACTATTACACAAGATCTAGGCAAAAAATCTGTTTATGAAAATGGAGTCAAAAAAACACTCCCACTTAAAACTCAAGTTACAAACAGAAGACAGGCCTTGATCGAACTTCGGGCTTGGGAATCAACTAGTCTAGGGTATTTAATTTTATCTAAAGAGGCTTTGCACAATTATTACCAGCTTAAAGATGAATTAAAGAAAAACCCAGCTACTAAATCTGCCTTTTCACAGGCTCAGATGAAAAAAATGTTTGAAGCTAGAAATGCTTTGAGAGGCAGTCTTAGAGAAGATATTGGAATATATCATACAGCAGATTTGGAAAATAGAAACTAGTTACTTGTTTTATTTATTAAAGTAAAAAATCATTTGCAAAGACCCAAAAAGTGTAGTATAATAAAGGAAATGACTAGATTGAGATCTTTTTTGGTAAGTGTATTATTAATCAGCTGTATTAGCCTTAGCAGCCTGCAGACTATGGCCCAAGCACCTAGTAAGGTTGATGCTAATTTCCAAAATGAAAGCTCGCAAGTTAACGCTCAATTATCCCAAATAGATCAAACCCTGCAGAGCTTAATCGCAAACTACGGTGAAAATGCAGTCCAAAAAAATACTTTATCCGCCCAAATAAGTGAGAAAAGAAGACAAATCAGCGAAACAGATAGATTGATGACTGATACTAGAATTGTCATCGGACAACTGGAAAAAGAAATCCAAGATTTGAATCAAGAAATCACCGTAGCTGATGATGAAATCAGTAGAATGTATATCGAATTACAGCATGGATATGATCCTTTAAAAATCCTAATTACAGGAGATAATATTGGTGATATTGTCAGTAAATTCTACATCTCTTCTAGTATTGCAGATCAGATCCAGCTCAAACGCAATGAAAAAGTAGCTAAACAAGCAGAGTTAGAAGAAACTAAACAACAAAATCTAAAAGTACAAGACCAGTTAACACAAGCTAGAAACCTTCTTGATAGTGAGGCTAGTAATCTCGATGCCTTGATCCAAGAGACTAATGGTCAGGAATCTAAGTATCAAAATCTATTAAATACTATTTCACAGCAAAAATTAGAGCTTGAATCCTCTCTTGATACCTTGTCAGGTGAATACATTGCGGAATTAGCAGATCTTAGAGAAGACAATCAAGACTTTGATTATACCAGCAATACCAACTGTAATTT
>JBBSJV010000121.1:0-2747 GCA_038256935.1 Patescibacteria group bacterium | reverse complement strand
GTTTCTTGGAATGCTTCCTTGGAAAAATCAATATATTGACCGTCAACTATTACTTGCATTCTAATGTGATGATGTGCAACTACAGGTCTTCTAATACTTGCCGGGGTGATTGCGTAAACCAAATAACTATAATACAAACTTGCCAGAATAATTGGTAATAACAAAACTACAGCAAAAATTTTAATCAAAGAATTAGTCTTTTTCTGAGAATTCACAAAACTTGATTTTTCGACATTAGACTTTTCTTGTTGGGTTGATTTTTTCAGTTTTCCAGATTTGATCATAGCTATTTATTAAATATTTAATAATTTCTCAGAAATTACTCAGCAAGTAACTCATCAAGAAGTGTACTAATCTCGACTTCACTGAGAGTGCCGGTCCACCAATCATAAAAGTCACCGTCTTTGTAGACCATCATAGTTGGAGTTCCAACCCCTCGACCTCGACTTTTTTCTCCAACAGAAGGCACTTGTTTACTAGCTGGCAATTCCATCTCATCTACATCTTTTTTGTCTTGGGAAATTTGCTGATCGGTTAAACTACTATTTTTGATCTGCCTATACTGCTCCATATCGATTCCTAGATTTTCAGCCCAAGTATCTACGATCTGATTATTTAATTGAGTCTGGTTTGTAAACACAGTATCTACAAAATCTAAATATTTACTACTATCGACTTCGTTTATTGCAAGAGCGGCTTTTGCAGCACTGTTTGCATAGGGGTGAAGTGCAGGAACTGGATATTGTTTATAGACAATTTGAACTCTGTCAGAATATCTGCTTTTGATTTGATTCAATGGTTCATGCTGAGCTCTACAAGCAGGACATTGTAAATCTGTAAAATATACCAATGTAACAGAGGCGTCTTCGGGTCCAATAACTGGATTGTAATCCCTGACAATATCAATCCTATCTCCAGCTGCAAATTCAGTTTGATTGTTTCTTGCAAAGCCAAATACAGCTAGGGCTGCAACTACTATAAGTAAAGCAACGACTGCCCCACCGATAAATAAGCCTTTAAACTCTTGAAATATTGATTCGTCTCCATGTGCTTTGAAATCTGACATAATAATGATAATTTTAGGTATCCATATTAAACTAATAGCCACCAGTTCTGTCAAATTAAATCATCCAAATTATTAAATAATTGAATCTGCAAAATAAATACGCCAACTAATAAGATTAAAAAATTGATAATAAATGTTAAAATTAGAACAGCAAAAGGAGCAACAATTAATTTAATTCCTAGTTTAGTTCTTTTCTTGCCCGTTTTGTCTTTAAAAGTAGTTAAACAAAGTATTCCTAAAACTATTGCAGGAATTAAGGATAACACTGTAATTATGATAATGATATAGGTAATGAATTGGACTATATTTAAAACCCTCTTTGCTAATGTTGACTCTTTAGAAGCAAAACTTTCTGACATTGTTGAGTCAGATTCATCGGTTACAACTGGACAACCTCCTGGGCAAATTTCTTGAGAATCAGGAAGCTGAACTTGAGCAAAAACACCTGAAAAAGAAAAAATATCAACAAAAAGCAAGGATAATATAATGAATTTTGATAGAAAATTTTTGATCATATTGTTATACTACACTTTATTTATTTGTTTATTCAAGTCAAAATTGATTGACAAATAAGAATCTTTTATCTATTTTTTCAAAAAATTTGCCTATGTCTCAAGAATTTATAAATTATTTCTCAAGTGAATTCATCTCAGGAATGGCTTTCAGATTTGCTGTGTTTTTTGTTCCAGCTTCAATCATTTTTTTCCTAACAAATTATTTGTTTAAAAAGCGTCTGTGGGGCAGGAAAATTCAGCAAAGAGATTTCAAAGGCCAAAAAATTAAGCACGATGTGATTTGGACCGGAATCAATCGTTTTTTATTAAGCTTTATAACAGTAGCCATCGCTTTTGCCATCGCTGAAAACTATTCACTGATCTACACTGATTTCAATCAATTTGGGCTTTGGTATTTACCACTTTCATTAATTTTGGTACTAGTTATCCACGACACCTATTTTTACCTTATCCACAGGTTTATGCATCACAAATTTGTCATGAGACATGTCCATAGATTGCATCACAACTCCACTGACCCAACCCCCTACACTGGCTATGCTTTTCACCCCTGGGAGACGGTTTTGGAATTTGCTTTCTTGCCATTGATTATATTTATCCTGCCTATGCATATTGGGGTCTTTGCTCTTTGGCAGTATGGAGGTATAATGCTCTTTAGCATGTACGCTCACCTTGGCTACGAGATCATGCCACGCTGGTGGGTTACAAATCCCGTGACAAAGTATTTCAATACCCCAACTCATCATAACATGCACCATAGCAAATTTAAATACAATTACAGCTTGTATTTCAATTATCTAGATAGATGGTTTGGTACCCAACACCCCAAATACGATCAGATTTTTTTGGAAGTTACTTCTCGCAGTGTAGCTAATCCAGTCTCAACCTCTAACCCCGCTAACGCTTAAACTTAGCTACTTAATAAATCCCAAGGACAAGTATCTTCAAAAGTAATGCGTGGGTAGTGGTTAATCTCCTCACTAGTGGTATCGTATTTTTCCAAGTACAAATGGTCCACGCTGGCTACACTTGATTTGAGTTTGTCTAATTCAAGCAATCTTGCAATCCTCCAAACTTCTTCTTCACTACTTGCTTCTATCTCACTGTAACTTTCAAGCCAAGGCCAGGTATCAATTGTTACTTCACCTCCATCTAAATCCCACAAC
>JBBSJV010000120.1:0-2767 GCA_038256935.1 Patescibacteria group bacterium | reverse complement strand
TTTTTGTTTTATCAGCTTGTATTTGCTTTTTTAAACCTTTAACCACCTTTGCACAGCCTGTTAAAGTACTATGATTTTAGCTTAGTTTTTGCGGGTTGGCAAGAGGTAGTTTGGTATTAATAATTGACAGCATGACTGATCTAATAGAAAATCAGAATATATGTCAGATCAAGGAAAAATATCAACTCGCAAAGCTTACGGTCAAGGCCTAGTTAAGATTGGTAAAACTAATGAAAAAGTAATCGTTTTGGATGGAGAAACTAGTAATTCTACTTTTGCAGAAACTTTTAAAAATGAATTCCCTGATAGATTTATAGAAAGCTTTATCGCTGAACAAAACATGGTTAGTATGGCAACTGGGTTTAGTAGAATGGGCTATATACCTTTTGTCTCTACATTTGCAGCTTTTTTTACAAGATGCGCTGATCAAATTCGCATGGCTAGATACAGTGAATCCAATATCAATTTTGTCGGCTCTCATTGCGGAGTTTCCATCGGACCTGACGGGACAAGTCAAATGGGACTAGAAGATATTTCCCTATTTAGATGTATTTTGGATTCTGTAGTTTTATACCCTAGTGATGGAGTCTCTACTCACAAGTTAGTCGAGCTAATTTCACAAAGAAATGGTATAAATTATCTCAGAACCACTAGAGCAGATTTATCAGTTCTATACAGTGAAGATGAGGAATTTGAAATCGGTGGAAGTAAAACCTTAAAATCTTCTGAAAAAGATGAGGTCACAATTATAGCTGCTGGTATTACCCTTCACGAATCCTTAAGAGCCTATGATGTTTTAATTGAGGACAACATAAATATCCGAGTAATTGATCTATATTCAATAAAACCTCTGGATATAAAAACGCTGGAAAAAGCTTGTACCGAAACAAATGCTTTAGTCGTAGTGGAAGATCATTATCCCCAAGGTGGTATCTACGAGGCAATTTGTGGAAGCGGAGTAATCAGCAAACCCGTTCACACACTAGCAGTAAGGAAAATGCCAAGATCTGGAACACCTGAAGAGTTATTAGCCTGGGAAGGAATTGACTGTGAGGCTATTGTGAAAAAAGTGAGAGAAATTGTTTCTTAGAATTGTTATATAAAGTTTTGTCGTCGCGTATTTATTGCGCGATCTAATACCAGGTGATCTAATTTAATTCTACCAATATTAGCAAGTGACATAGCATATCCCACTAACCAAGTACGGGGTGACAAAGGGAGAAAATGCAGTTCAACTTCAATACTAAAACATTACTAAAAAAAAGATCCTGAAATAAATTCAGGATGACAAAAAAAATAAGCAATGATGTATTGTTAAAAAAATTAACATGACCTACTCAGTTTGTACTTGGATCTTTCTGTGAGGTGTGATTTGAAGTAATGGTACTTCGATTACCAAAATGCCGTGATTTATAGTGGCCTTAATACCTTCTACATCGATATTTTCATTGATTGTTAACTCTCTATAAAACTCCCCCCAAAAACATTCTTCCAGTAAAACATTACTTTCTTCAGAATATGGTTTTTTCCTCAACCCTTTGATTGATAGTGTATTGTTTTCGATAGAAATATCTAAATCTTTTGGACTAACTCCAGCTACAGTTGAAACTATATAGATAGTATTTTCTTGGCGATACACATCTACTGTGAGTTGTGGCACCTCTTCTGGTTGCCAAGTTACACTAGTTGAAGATGTTGTCGCAACATTGTAAGATGTATTTGTAGTATCTTCTTGCTTGGCTTCGTTTAAATTGTAGTTTTGAGCTGTTACCTGTGGCATAGACTTAGAATATTATAATGATTTCAACAATTCTAGAATTTCTTCGTTGTTTTGTTGCCCCCAATGAATAAATTTGATTTTTTTATCTGTGTCAATCAAAAACGCGCCTCTTTTGGTAGTAATGTTGCCAAAGAAAGCTTTAATGGCTCCATACTTTTCCCTTATAGACTTATCAGAATCGACGATAATGCCAAATTGATAATTATACTTTTCAATAAATCTCAAGTGAGACTCAGGACCGCCATGATTAACCCCCACTATTTCTACATTGTATTTTGCAAAGTCACTGTAGACATCTCTGACTCCACACAATTGCTTTGTACACCCTGGAGTGTCATCTCCTGGATAAAATATTAACATTACTTTTCTACCTGATTCTAAGACTTTGTAAAGATCAAAATCTTCAGTTTTATCTGGTAATTGAATAGTAGCAGTAAATTGAGGAGCAGTATCTAATATTTGAAGATCGATTCTGTTTTCTAAACTTGTTGTTTTTTTGCTTTTTACTGGCATATGCATTGCTTTTAGTAGGTTTTGGCTCAACTGTCAAGATTTATTTTAGTTGGTTTTACCTTTCCCCAGATAGATTTTGCAAAGATATTACCGATCCTTTTCTCAAAATCATCAACTTTTCCATTTACCAAAATTTGTAAAGAACATGAATTTTCCAAAGTAATACTTTTTCTGTGGCAATAATCATCAAATTTGTCTATGAACCCTTCAAGCTGGCTCAAAATTTTGAGAGACTTATTAGTTGCTTTTAGATATATTTTAATCAAGTCAGTTTGAGCAAAAATGTAATGCGTACAAGCTAGGATGACAAGAGGGTTTGAAGATTGTTTAAACTGGCTTATGACTTCGTATAATATATTATTTATGAGCTTACAATCACTTTCTTCAATTGCTTTAGCAAGGCCTTTAGCGGGTATATTAAGAAAATTTTTGACTCCCTCATCCTTAAGTTTTTCTTGATAGTACCCCGAACTA
>JBBSJV010000119.1:0-2805 GCA_038256935.1 Patescibacteria group bacterium | reverse complement strand
TCTTTGACGTCATAGTTAACCAGTTTGAAAAATTTATTCCAGCTACTGGTTGGATGGAGATGAGAAATATGACCACCGTTACTGATATTCAAACTCATGATTGTATCGCCGTAATTAAGGACGGATAGAAACACCATGCTATTTGCTGGAGACCCAGAAAGGACCTGTACATTGACTCTGTATTCACCAGTTGCACTATACACTTCCAACGCCTTGTTCTGAACAATTGTTTCCAATTCATCGGTGTGGATGTTTCCAGCGTAGTAACGTTTACCAGGATAACCTTCTCCGTATTTATTGCTCCATACCGAGCCTAAAAGCTCCAAAACCTTATGTGATGGGTAGTTTTCTGAGGCGATCAAATTAAGCGTATTTTTCTGGCGAATAGCTTCGAGCTCAGTAAGTTGCAAAAAATTCATAATTAAGCTTTCGTTCTATCAATTATTACTGTCAAGATATGCAAGAAACTCATTTTGAAATAAGTCAATTGAATATTACTAAAGCTCAAATTCATCAGGCTATCTTACTTAGTCATAATATTAGTATGTACGGAGGAAAATGCCTCTCTGAATTTTTTGTAGTTGATAGACGTGATGGATTGTTTGATTTTCAACGATTATCTTCTTACAGCTTTACAATCGATCTTTTGAAAGATAATAAATTTCAAACTTTTACCCTAACATATAAAGCTTTAATTGAATATTTATTTAATGAGTTTACTCAAAGAGGCTATGGGCTGATAAAGATGGAAATGAAAAAACAAATCGGGTCTAAATTTGAAATTATTACGAAATTATTTTTAGTTAGAGATCCTGAATTTGTTGCTGTTTTACCTCATGGTTTAGAGAGTATAATGAATTCTGATACTGAAGCTAGTTTAAAAATGTTTGAAGAATTAATAAACGGAATTTTCACCATATTATACTCTAAAAACAAATTTTATTTTTCTGTGAACACTGAAAATAGTATTGACGAAGCTGACAAATCTATCGAAGCTAAGCTGTGAGCAATTTAGAAAACCGCATCGACAAACAACTCAAACATTACCACAAGCAGTCCCCTTTTTCTGATTACCTGCGTGAGATCGTGTATGGAGGAAGTGATGGGATCGTGACAACGCTTGCTGTAATTAATGGGTTTTTTGGAGCTGGAGGAAGTAGTAATTTTGCCCTCGCAGCCCTTCTCTTATTTGCCTTTGCTAACCTTTTTGCAGACGGCGTATCTATGGGACTTGGGAACTTTTTATCAGAAAGGAGTGAGAAAGCAAATTATAAAATCCAGGCCCGCAAAGAAGCCAAGCAGCTGGAACACGAGATTGACATTGAGTGTGGAGAGACTAGGTATTTTTTGGAAAAGAAAGGGTTTGAACCTGAAGATGCAAAGCAATTAGCTATTTTGATTAGCAAAAACCAACCCTATTGGTTAGAGTTTATGATGGAAAATGAGCTAGATTTGCATGACCCAGGAAGTAGCAATAGTTTTCTTACAGCCCTTGCAACACTATTTTCATTCCTATTGTTTGGATTTGTACCAATTATCCCATTTTTAGTTTTCGCTGATGCTGATTTTGCCTTTATTCTATCATTAATTGGAGCTTTTGGAGCTTTAATATTATTAGGATTTGCTCGCTGGTACGTAACCAGAGAAAAATGGTTCAAAGCTGTTTTTGAAACTGTAATTGTAGGAACTATCGCCTCCAGTATTGCTTTTATAGTCGGTGTGGCTTTTAAATAAGGTTACTTCAGATCCATTTAGTGGTTATTTATAGTAATATTATGGTTATGGCAATATATTTAGGACAATTAGTTTATTTTTTGTGAACTAGTACTCACTTATATACAATAACTATTTGCCACTTAATTAAAACTGCAACTACATATAATCAATTTATTTCTATTGTTGTATGTTTACATTAACCAAAAAACGGGTCCAGATTTGTTATTATCAAAAAGAAAAGTGTGGAGATTTTGATGGATTACCTAAAGAAACAGCTGATCATTTGAGATCTTTGATGAAGCCAATTATTTTTACAATTTCAGCAATCGAATCAATTGAAATATTCTTAGTTAGTGATCCAAATAATCATGTCTGTTTTCAGATAAAAATAAACGGAGAAGTTAAAGCCCAAGTTAGTACTTACCAACAAGTTAAAGACTACTTAACAGATAGCCAGACTTATTCAAGTTTTGAATCTAAATAAAAACTAAATTTCGAGCTTGTTGACTTCTAACTACCAAACATCATAATTAGAGGAAGTAGGATACTAAAGAGCATACTAAAGATTACCACAGCAGCTACAACGTAACTGACATATTTGGTCCAAGGATTTTTCCTGTATTTTTCTGGTTTTTCCATATTGTATATAATCTAAACCAAACTTTACATTTAGACAAGTATAGGAACCTATTTGGAATCTTTAACCGTCACGAAAATGCTAGCAGTATAGGCGAAAATAGGCTTGTATTCGCCAATGTAGAACATAGGGCAAGAATAGAAGACTATTTGCAGTCATGCTGACAGTATTTGTAGTAGGTAAGGAGATTTCAAACAGGTTCCAATTTAATTAGCAAGCCTCCAACCTTTATTTAAAGACGCTGCTTTACTATGCTCTTTTAGTTTATTTAGCATAATCTGAGATGGTACATCTTGCTTCAAAACGTCAGATTCAAAGCACTCAATAGCCATGGCAAAATTGTTTTTTGTGTAATAATCCAGACCTTCTTCGTACTTTGCTTTGATAGTTTGAAATTGAGTTGTATTTAATAAAGGTTGATAGATTTTTACATATTGGCTTTTACCACGTAC
>JBBSJV010000118.1:0-2814 GCA_038256935.1 Patescibacteria group bacterium | reverse complement strand
AGAAAAAACCCAGTTAAATGTAGCCCCAAATTACTTTGGCAAACCTTCTAATGGAGTCGTCACACAAAAATACCACTGCAGACATGATGGCGTGGATATTGCAGCGTCCATGGGATCTGAACTATTTTCTATTGCTGATGGTACTGTTGATAGAATAGGGCCTAGAATGGATGGCTGTATTGGCATAGGATGTAATGGAGGTTTTGGAAACTATATCGTAGTCAAGCATGTTTTACCTAGTGGAGACAGAGTCTATTCCCTTTACTCTCATCTTCGCACTCAACCCACCTTGCCAATTGGTTCAAAAGTAAGCAAAGGTCAAGTAGTAGGATATATGGGCTGCACTGGTTTTACTAAACCTTACCCATGTGGAGTGCATGTTCATTTTGTGATGTTATCAAGTACTTATGAACAAAGTGGACTTGGTTGTAGACTTGGAAAAGCCAAATGCTATAATCCGTCTCTGTATATCCAAGGAATCTAATTTTTATGCAAAAACAAACCATAACTACCAAAATTTTAAGCATTGGACTTACTCTAGCTTTAGTAACAGGGCTTATGATATTCGGTATTTGGAGTTATCTAGGATCAAGAAGGCCAGAGCCGCCAAGGAGTGTTAACCAAGAAGCAGCCTTGCAAGTAAGAACTATTAGTTTTGAAAAAATAGAGCTAGCCGGCGATAACTCATCTCGGCAAATGGGGCTAATGAATAGGCAAGAGCTGTGTGAAACTTGTGCGATGTTGTTTGTCTTTGAAGAAGAGGATGAACTGTCATTTTGGATGCAAAATACCTTTATCTCTTTGGATATGATTTTCATGGATGAAAATGGCCTGATAGTTACAGTGCATAGTAATACAAAACCTCAGACTACAACGAGTTATGCATCGAGTAAACCTGCCAAATATGTATTAGAAGTCAACGCTGGTTTTGCTAAAGAATACCAATTAGAAGAAGGTGTTGGTCTATCAATCCCAGCTCTGATTGAACAATCTGTAGAATACGGCTCATAATAAATATCTAAACAAGTTCTAGTTTCTAATGAGATGTTTATTCAAGACCATCGGACTCAAGATTTGCAGTGGCACAATTAATAAACTACTTAAAAGGGCTAGAGTTGGGTTGATAATGATTAAAGTCAATAATAAAAAACTAAGACTCATGCGAAATTTTACTACCAGGTTGGATTTGTTCCAGATGTTTCTTTCTCCCAAAAAAGTAAATAAGGTTGCTGTAAAAGTGGCAATATAAGCAAAAAAGTACGGATCAAAAGTAATTTTCCTACCTGTTATTTGATCAAAGGCTACAAAATTGAATCCAAATATTATAAAGCTAAGTGCCATAAATCCTAAGCTTGTATAAAACGAATATTCTCTCTTGAGATCAGGATCAGTCAAATCGTATATCAAGCCAATGCGCAGGCTATTTATTATGGAACCCCCAATTACGGCCATTTTTACTCCTAAATTAAAAGTAAGTTGATTTGGTGAGATGCTTGTACAAAATTCACTTTGGCAATAATTTGTATAAATAAGATAAATCCCACCTGTGGCTATCAGGGCAAAAGTCAAAAGTTCCAACCACTCTATGAGTTTATATAATCCAAGGTCTCTATTTGTTTCGTAAATTGTGCTCATATTTTAAATACCGATTTTATGCCTAGATTTTGCCTACTTGTCAAGTTTTGGCAATTCGAGTTTATAATATTTATTATGGATAAAATTTGCGCAGTGGTCTTAGCGGCAGGGCGGGGTAGTAGGATGCAACCGTTTACAGATCATACTCCAAAACCTTTAGCGATGCTTGGATCCAAAACCTTGTTGGAATGGAATATGCAAAAAATTGCTCCCTTAGTCGACGAATTTGTCATAGTAATTAATTGGCTGGGAGAAAAGATTGTAGACAAAATTGGTGATGAGTTTATGGGTAAAAAAGTAAGTTATGCAATACAAGACAACCCAAAAGCAGGAACACTAAATGCATTTTTAACTGGAGCAAAGCTTGGAAGTAATAGTGCTGGTTTTATCGTAAATAACGCAGATAACTACCTAGGAGATAAGTATTATACGAAGTTAAAAGAGATCATTTCATCAAACCCAAATAGCCTAATAGCTGCTGCACTCAAGTACAAAGACAAAGAAAAGCTAAGCCAGTTTGGAGTCTTTAAAGTAGATGAAATGGGAAATTTTATAGAAATTGTAGAAAAGCCCAAAGAGTTTGTTTCTGATCTAGTAAATATAGGTTTGTATTATTTTCCATCACAATCTTTGGATTTAATTGATAAGATCCAGACCCCAGAGGGACAAGAAGAATACATCATTGATTTATTAAATGTAGCTAAAGGTATCTTATCTGTTTCAGTCTTTGGAGTCGAGGACGAATTTATTGCAATTTCAACAGAGCAGGATCTGGTGGAGGCGAATCGAGATTTTAATCTTGATACTTAATGTTCTTGATTAAAGTTATTTTTTGTGGTATATTCAGTTAATGCCATATAGTGATGTACTTACCTATCCTTACGATCCAAATAATTCAGAAACTGAACTTTTGAGAGGAGCTATACAACATATAAATGCAGCAATTACTGTAGTTATGAGAAGACGTGAGGATTGTAGTGTAAGCGATATTGTTGATAAGCTAAAAATACTAGATAGCCTTGATTTAGTCACTGGAGTGTTAAAATCAGAAGAGTATATAATCAATAACCCAAAGTATATTTTATTAGGTAAGAGACTAATTATTCCAAACCCTGATTATAATGCAGAAGCTGTTGTTAAGCAAGAAAATACACCCTCACCAGTTAATCTTAAAGAGTT
>JBBSJV010000117.1:0-2861 GCA_038256935.1 Patescibacteria group bacterium | reverse complement strand
TTTTTAGCTACTAATCCTCTCGAAAATAATATAGTTAATACTTCTAAACTTAATTGAAGTCTCTCATCTGCAGTTCCCAAAAGATTGTTTTGTTTAAATAATTGAAATTGATCAAATGTTAGCATAATAATCATTTAAAATCACAAAAAGAATGTTTTAGCAAGCATCATTATCAACAATAAAAATTTCACAATATTCAAATATTAAATAAAAATGTGAGTCATATCCATTCCTTAATATTCCATTCTTTAGATAGTAAGTATCTTTTCTTGACATAACCGCTTATAAGTATTTATTTTAAAGCAATCTTACCAAGACACCTATGCAAATTTACTCAGGTTTTGATATACAGAAAAAAGTCCAGCAAAGAAAAGCAAATACTGGGACTGTAAATAACCTATGGACGGGTAAAACTGCAAGTAGCAGTAAGCGTAAATCACAGTTTAATAAAACAAATTCTAAGTCTAATAGCGTCTATACCAATGCTTCAAACAATGAAAAAGTTTTGAGATTTTTAAGTTTTTGTACATTTTTGTGTATGGCAGTTTTGGGTTCTCAATTCTTGATTACTAGACCTAATTTTAACGCCGAAGCAGCAGGTCTTGATGATGTAAAGATCTTTACAGTCTATAGACAAAGCCCAGAAAATACCCAACAAAACAGTACAAATTTTGAATTAGTAGAAATCCCCGCCCCTGTAGAGTCCTCTTCCAGCTCTAGCTCATCTCAAAGCACACAAGCCCTACCAACATCAGCTACAACTACTGTAAAAACTACTGCTCCAACGACCTACAAGATAAAATCAGGTGACAATTTATCAACAATAGCTAATACTTTTAAAGTCGATGTTAATTTGTTAAAACAATGGAATAACATCACTGATCCTAGATCACTCCGTGTCGGTCAAGAGATCATCGTAAAACAACTATAATAACACATTATTTTGCTTACTGTAACTTTTGCTGGTGCTGCTCGCACAGTCACTGGTAGCCAGTATTATCTGGAATACACACCTAGGGGAGGGAAACCATTTCGATTTTGTATCGATTCTGGTATGTTCCAAGTTGGTCAAAAAGTGAATCTTTTTAAAGTTAATTCTCATTTGATCTTTGATCCTAGATTACTTGATTGCGTAGTTCTCACCCACGCTCACCTAGATCACTGTGGAAGACTTCCTTATTTAGTAAAAAGAGGCTTTGGCGGTAAAATCTACAGCACCAAAGCTACCCGAGAAATCACTGAAGTGACGCTTACAGATGCTGCTGCCCTTAGTAAAAATGATCCTAGTAATCCTGATTATTTTTTCCCTGTAAAAGGCTTCAGAAAAGTCGATGTAACACACCAAAAAGAAAAGTTTAAAAGCTCAGAAGTAGCAAATGAGATCTTACCTTACAAATTGGCCCAAATGAATTATGGCCTGTACGACCAAGGAGATGTAGAGATTACTATGAGTAGATTCAAGACCTATGAATACCATGAAAAGTTTAAAATTCATGATGATTTAGAGATAGAATACATGGATGCAGGACATATCCTTGGTTCTGCTTTTGTAATCATTGATCATATACCAAGTGGGAAAAAGATTGTTTTCTCAGGAGATCTTGGAAATCTTGATAAACCAATTATTGAAGACCCAGAATTTCCCCGTGGAATTACAAACATCTCACATATTTTTACAGAAACTACCTATGGAAATCGCCTCCATGGTGAGCTAGATCCCAAACAAAAACTAAGAGACTTTTGCTATAAACCTCTAAAATCAGGTGGTAAAGTCTTTATCCCATCATTTTCAATCGAAAGAGCTCAGGAAGTTATTTATTTTCTGGTAGAACTAATGAGAGAAAACAAACTGCCTCAAGTCCCTATCTATCTAGACTCTCCCATGGCTCAAAAAGTCCTTGAAATTACTCTCGATCACCCAGAGCTTTATGATGAAGTAATGGCAGCCAAGATCAAAACCAAAGCCCACCCTCTGATCTATCAACAAATCAAAATTCTAGCCTCTAGTAAAGAAAGCCAGCAGCTCAATAATTATCACAAGCCTTGTATTGTAATTGCAGGCAGTGGAATGTTAAATGGTGGAAGGATTGTAAAACATCTACGGTTTCATATTTCAAACCCTGATAATCTGTTTTTATTGGTTGGCTACCAAGCAGAAGGTACATTGGGGCGCAAAATCTGGGAAGGAGTCAAAGAAATCGAAGTTGAAGGTACAGAACTAGAAGTCAAAGCCCAAATTGGTATGATCTCAGAATTCTCAGCTCACGCCGATAAAAAAGTCCTCAATGAGTGGATTGGAAACCTGATCACAAATGATACTAGTGATACAACTAAAACCGTCTTTTTGATGCACGGTGAAAAATCAAGCAGTCTCCCTTTTGGAGAAGATCTCAAACGACATTACCCAAATTCAGTTGATACCTATTGGCCGTATTTTGGCGAGAAAGTCACACTTTTGGAGTAAATTAGATTAGCTTATAATTATTGAAACGGCGCGCGAACATAAAAGCAGGTTTGAGAAGATTTAATCACCCTCTTTCCAGCTCATAACGCCATGAACTTTTCGACCAGTCCTTGGGTATAGATATCCGTCAAGAATATTTAAAACAAATATTTTATACTTAATAATTGCAATATAATCCTGAATTTGTGTAATACTTAACTCATCGCCCTCATAGGTTATCGAATAATTATTTATTTCAAATCTAAACTTTTCCATTTCTATTGATAATCTACTATTTTCATCTTCCCCCCAACAATCTAATGCAACAAAATAACTACTATATGTTACAATTGTTGTATGAAGAAAAAATACTTTAGACTTACTTCTCTTGATAGAGAAAAAATACAGTATTACCGCA
>JBBSJV010000116.1:0-2982 GCA_038256935.1 Patescibacteria group bacterium | reverse complement strand
TGGATTAGTCACAAAATACCCCAAAAAAAAATTTGACATATTTTGAATATTATGGTTACATTTTTTTTGTAATCATATGTCCTCAAGTCTAGATCTTAAGACAAGCAAGACCTTCGCACTCATCGTAGATCGAATGCGTGAAATTGAATTGATCATCAATCTTGGATTAGATTTATCAGATATAGAAAAAAAAGAACTATTAAATACCTTATCTCAACTAAAAGATACTTTAACTGACTAAATTAATGTTTGCTAATTACTTATTTTGTAATACTTACTCTAAAGTATACTAGACACATTTCTTGATACTCACTCTTGCCAAGATACTAACTATACATTATAATTTATTAATCAATAACTAAAACTAGATTATTAAATTATCTGTATGACCAAAAACCAAGAAAAGATTAATCTAAAAGACACAAAGTACTGCCCAATTATCAGACCAACTAAGGTCGTTGGAGACGTTTGGACCATATTGATTGTCAAAACCTTATTAAAAGGACCAAAAAGGTTTAATCAAATCAAAGACGAGATCGAAGAAATTACTAGTCGCACGTTATCTGCAAGATTAAAATTTTTGGTGGAGCAAAGGGTCATCGTTCGCAAACAATTCCCAGAAATCCCACCTAGAGTAGAGTACGAACTAACAACTATGGGTAAGGGATTAGAACAAATCGTAGTCGAGATTGAAAAATTTGGAAACACTTGGATGTGTTAATCGTATTGCGTTGCAACTCATACGGTTTTATATATTGAAGCCGTAGAGGCGATACGCTCATCGCCATTTTCGGTTAACTCCTATATCAAAGTAGGGACGAAATTGTGTTGGCCTGTTTCGCACTTCATTTTATCGCGAAATTAATAATTTAAAATACCAGCGGGTGATATCGTAATAGCTGCTACATGTAAACCAAATTTTCCTTTACAGCCCTAAAATTCTAATCAAGTATTAAAACATGCTATACATCATCCCAACTCCTATTGGTGATCTAGAAGATATTTCCCTCAAAGCCATTAAAACCTTGGAATTACTAGATGTTTTGATTTGTGAGGACCCTCGCATGTCTGGCAAGCTATTAAAGCTACTAAATATAAGTAATAAACCAAAGTTTGTGCAATACACCCGCAACCACTTATATAATAAAAGCGAAATTGAAACTGTCCTTCAGACTCCTGATATTAATATTGGCCTAGTTAGTGATGGTGGCTACCCTGTACTATCTGATCCTGGAGTGGAGGTAATTAGAACTGCTCAAGAACTGGATCTGCAATACGTGGTATTACCAGGTAGTAATGCTACTTTGCCTGCTGCAATTTCTTCAGGGTTTGTAAATAAAGAATTTATTTTTTTAGGTTTTCCACCACTTAAAAAAGGCAGGCAAAAATGGCTCAAAGAAAATATTCTAGAAACTAAATTCCCAGTGGTGGTGTATGAATCAGTGCATAGAGTTAGAAAATTAATGACGGAACTAAAAGAGCTATTAGAGACGGATAGAAAGGTTTTTATCATCAGAGAGATTAGTAAAATGTACGAGCAAAAATACCTCTCTAAAATTGGCGAATTGGAGATTGAAAGCATCAAAGAAAAAGGTGAGTTTGTAATTGTAATTGACAAAGTTTGACAAAACACCTAGGTTAAGATTTGAATATCAAATAAGATTATGGTTCAACAGTACGAGTTATATTTCATCCTAAATCCATTATTGGAGTCAAAGGACATCACAAGCGAAATCGATAAAGTAAAATCAGTTCTAGAAGCTGAAATTGGGGCTACAAATCTTCAAGTAGATGAAGAAGGAGTTCGCCGCATGGCTTATCCAATCAAAAAAAATAGTAATGGTTTTTACGTATTACTTAATTTCGAATTGGATTTATCCAACACTACCAAAATTTCTCTTTTAGAAAAACGTTTCAACGTCAACGACAATGTTATGAGATATTTGATCGTCAATAAAACTGAAGATAACGTCAAAGAACAAAAGCAAGTTATCAAAGAAACTGAAATTACATCTCACAGAGATCTTAATAAAGGTTCAAAGAACAAGAAATGCGTAGTCTCATATCTTGGTTACCAAGTAATCGATTACAAAGATGTTGAACTGCTTGAGCAATTTACTTCTCCTTACGCTAAAATTTTTGGAAAAGACAGAACTGGTACCAAATCAAAATACCAAAGAAAAGTTTCAGTTGCTATCAAAAGAGCAAGGCACATGGCTTTGATGCCATTTACAACCAAACACATGGAAGTGTAGGGTAAACAATTTTTATTTTTATTATGTCAGATGACAAATATTTGGAGGTTGGTCACCGTCCTTGGGGTTCTTATTACGTTTTAATTGACGAGCCAAATTATAAAGTAAAAAAACTAGTTGTAAAACCAGATCAGAGATTAAGTCTTCAGAGTCACGAACATAGGGCTGAGCACTGGGTAGTAGTAGAAGGGATGGGCACAATGGAAGTAAGAGTTGGAGAAGAGTCAGATTGGGTCAAAGACTACAACATCGGAGAATACATCTACGTGCCATTGAGAGCTATTCATAGAATTAGAAATAATGGCAAACACGAATTAGTAATCATTGAAGTCCAAAATGGAGACTACACCGGAGAAGACGATATCACAAGGTATGAAGATGACTATGGAAGGGTTGAGGGATAATTTTTCTAAATTTTAGAGGAACGTTTACCGTTCCATTTTTTTGCCCTCGTAGATGTCAAAACATTTGCTTATAATTTTAGTGTCATCCTGAACTCGTTTCAGGATCCCCTAGCAATGTAAGTTAAACGTCAATTAAAGTGTTTACTATCAATCAATACTTTAATCTACATTTGTTTAATATTATAGGCTCTAGGCTAGCAAATTAAAATATTTAAGATAATCATTGAAGATAGTTTTAAGTTCGTCAAAGAGTTCTGTTTCATTCTTGTTCCATCTCCATTCACATTCTTTTAGATGTAGTTCAAAGTTCTTTGAATACCCGT
>JBBSJV010000115.1:0-3318 GCA_038256935.1 Patescibacteria group bacterium | reverse complement strand
ATTTCAGCTTCATTTTTTATTTGATCTAGGTTTAAGCAAGGGGAGTTAAATGATTTGTTTATATTATCTGAGGCTTTATCAAGAAAATCCCGTGCTATGCTTTTTTTAAGACCGGTGTGAGTGATAAATTGCTGTAATAATGGTACTTTTACAAAATGATACTGACTATCATCAATTTGTTTGGCTTCAAAACAAGATCTAGTATTTACCTGCACTTCCAAGGTTTGATAGACATCGTTTCCTTCTATATCTACATCCATTACTACACTTGGATTTACAAAAAGTAATTTTACATCGGAATACTTTCCGTGAATTGAAAATTTTAATGGTTCATCAGCATTGACTAATCTAAGCCCAATGGATTCAAACTTTGCAATCAGATTTAATAAAACTTCAGTTAATCTATTTTTATCCCCACTAAAACTTCCGTCGTAGAGAAAAGTCACCCTTTCAGTATCAACTAACAAATTTTTATATTCATTTGGGTCATAAGTCGCCCTTGATAGTACAATCGCATTTCTCTCAACCTTTTTTTGTTTGGATTCCTCACTTTTGAAATAATTTAGTCTCTGAGCTAATTCTACTAACTCTGTTGGCTCAATAGCGTTTACGTCACTTAAATCCAGATTATAGTTTGCAGTATATAAGTCCAAGTCATCTATTTCATTTGAGATTTGAATTATTTTTCTAAATAAATCTATGTTTTTATCTCCACAACAAAACTCAAATTCTGATTCCCTTTCATTTGTTTGATTTGCAAAATATCTCATATTTGCCAGAGCGTTAACTAGCAATAAATAAGCATAAGATGGTTTGTTTATCAATGATTTCAATTCTAAGGTCATAGTATACTACAAAAAAATACCCCCTTGATTCAGGGAGCTTTTAGTTTTAAAAATTATTATTTTTTATTACCTGCTCCCACTAAACATAAAACGCACCATTTTTTTGGTGAGAATAATTTGTAAAACGTGAGAAAAGCAATTCATAAATAACTGTAACCATTAGTGACGAATTGTTCGTATATTGTCAAATGTTAGAACCTGTCTGGCATCTTTTCTAGTTGCGAAAATGCTAACAAGAATAGCGAAAATTAACTTGTATTTGCAGGCCTATGTAGAACATAGTACAAAAATAGAAGGTGATTTGTAGCATTTTTGATAGCATTTGCAGTAGGAAGGAAGATGCCATACATGTTCTTAAGGCTATATTTTACAAAAAGGCGTTTTTAATCCCTACTGTATTAAATGAGCCAAGGTCTTGATACAGAAACTATTGAAAAATATTTGCCGCAGCTAAAACAAATGCTGGAGGAATTTACAAAGACTGATAAGGTCAATACCGCCGTTTATAGATCTATTGTAAATAAATATCCAAGGGACGGGAAATTTATATTTGCCAAGCACTATTTGGTGGCAGCTTATCGGCATCTATTGCACCAAGGTGATGAATTGGTTCTAAACCACCCTGATCTACTTGCAAAGATCCAAATGAAGCCGATGAGGACTCAATCTGGTGTGACTCCTGTAACAGTTTTAACTAAGCCCTACCCCTGCCCTGGTCAATGTATTTTTTGCCCCAGTGACGTGCGAATGCCCAAAAGCTACATGAGTGATGAGCCAGGAGCTCAAAGAGCTGAACGTAATAAATTTGATCCATACCTGCAAACCTATAGGCGTATCCAAGCCCTCCATGAAATTGGCCATAGCGTTGATAAAATAGAGATTATTATTCTTGGTGGGACTTGGAGTTTTTACCCAGAAAGTTATCAAATCTGGTTTATAAAAAGAATTTTTGATGCGCTCAATGATTTTGGAGTCACTGAAGACCAGACAGATGTGATTGAAAAAACTATTCCGCAGTACTTTATCCCGCCTCATTTTCACAAAAATTTTCTTTCAAAGGTCCAAAAACCTGAGACTTTCAATCCAGTGGACGGTTATCAAATCAACCAGTTAGAAGATGATAAAACTTGGATAGAAGGAGTAAAAGCTGAAAATGATTGGCTAGAAAATGCCGAGGCTATAACTAGGTTATCCAAATCCCCATACAATCAGGTCGTTACTAAAATCATCAAAAATACTCGTGGAAAACTCCATGAAGAATACGAAAAAGCTACTTGGGAGGAACTGGAGACAGCTCACAAAATCAATGAAGATGCTTTGAGTCGATGTGTGGGATTAGTCATTGAAACTCGCCCTGATCATATTTCTCCAGAAGAAGTTCTTAGAATTCGCCGTCTTGGTTGCACCAAAGTCCAAATCGGTTTCCAAAGCCTTGATGATGAGGTGCTAAAACTAAACCAGCGAGGCCATGATAACAAAGCAACTCAAACTGCTATCAAACTACTTCGCCTTGGAGGTTTTAAAATTCATGGTCACTGGATGGCCAATCTGTATGGATCTAATCCAGAACTTGATATTGCAGGCTACAAGCAAATGTTTGAAGACCCTGGTTACCGGCCAGATGAATTGAAAATCTATCCTTGTTCATTGATCGAAACAGCAGAGCTTGTGCATTATTTTGAGTCAGGTAAATGGAAACCTTATAATCAAGAGGAACTCACAATGGTACTTGCTGAAGCCATTGGTAACACCCCTGAATACAATAGACTAACCCGTATCATCAGAGACATTCCAAGCACTGATATCATGGTTGGAAATAAGCTGACTAATTTTAGAGAAATTGCTGAAAAATACATGGATGATAGAGGTCTTGTAAAATCTGATATCCGTAGCCGTGAAGTCAAAGCTATGATTGTTAGTCGCAGTGAGTTAAACCTCGATAAAGTGGTTTATACAACTACAATTGGGACTGAGATATTTTTACAATTTATTACTAAAGATAGACAAATTGCTGGTTTTTTGAGGTTAAGCTTGCCAGGAATTTTTGATCTCAGTGAAAAAGCTATTGATTATAAACATCAATTCTGCTCAGAATTAGATAACAGCAGTATGATCAGAGAAGTCCATGTTTATGGGAAAACTGTAGATATTGGAGATCAGGACACAGGTAAAGCTCAACATGTTGGACTTGGCACAGAGCTTATCAACGAAGCAGTCAAGATTTCTATAGAAATGGGGTATCAAAAAATCAACGTTATCTCAGCTATTGGAACTAGGGGATATTATAGGAAAAAAGGTTTTAGTGATGGAGTTTTGTATCAGTATATACAGCTTTAGAAACTGTTTAATATCTTTTTTCACCACTTAACCCGTTTACCATAGAGCCTGTTGAGCATGAGCTTGAGGAATGCAAGTTGAGTCATAGCCTCAGTCGTCTCAACTCTTCTCTCACTATTTCTCCAGAGTCTGCGAT
>JBBSJV010000114.1:0-3424 GCA_038256935.1 Patescibacteria group bacterium | reverse complement strand
ACTTCAAAAGTTGATTAAATTCAACCAACTTAAAACTTAAACATTAAATATATGACTGCACAACAAATTATGACCAACGTAAAAGATAAACTAAACTTAGCTGATATGGACCAAGCAAAAGGTGCAATAGAATCAGTAATGAGTGTGGTAAGCTCTAAACTAGACGGTGACACATTGGAGGAGATGGCTAATCAGTTACCGGCACCAATTGATAGTATGCTCAGTGCTAGTGGTTTAAAATCAAAATTTAGTAATCTTGTAGGAGGCGCCAAAGAAAAAATGAGTGATGAAGATGAAACTGTAACCATGGTTGAATCCAATCTAGAAAATCATGACCTTGGTAGTATTGATTCAGAAGAAGCCATAAAAGCCGTACTATCTCAAATAAAAGAAAGCATGGGTAGTGCTAAAGATGATATTTCCTCAAGTCTATCTGGAGATCTTGCTAGTTTCTGGAAGAATTCTTAATCCTACAATCATTACTTTATAAAGGCATCTTGAAATACAGATGCTTTTTTATTTTAAATAATAATTTTAATCAAACAAGAGATCCTGAAACGAGTTCAGGACGAAAACGTATAGTTCAAGATGAGGAGGTACAGTTCAAGATGAGGAGGTACAGTTCAATATGACATAGTCTGGATTGTGCTCTGTCACCCTGAATTTATTTCAGGGTCTTTTACAGGAATAGTTTAGATAAGATCCTGAAACTAGTTCAGGATGACAAGGCATAGTTGAGTATGACAATACAGAGTTCTAGATTACAAAGTATAGTTTTAGGTGACGATGTGGAGTTCAGGATGGCATTTAGACATTTCAATTATCAAATTGATTTTTTGTTCATATTTTTAAAATTCGTTTATAATTATATCCGAGGCACTAATACTGCAAATGCTAGATAAAGCTATAGTCGTTTCATGATTATATTCATTGACACTTTGCATATCAAGTTGTAAAGAGTTTGCGAGTCACAAACAATTGCAAAATTTTAAGTGACTGTTTACCAAGCTAATTAAAACTTATGACTACTAAATCTCAATTAAATACCGACACAGCACAAGTAGATGGGGGTAGATTAAATTCAATTACAGAAATATTTAGATCTGTATTGAATGCCATGGGAATAGTCATGGATCATGAGAAAAAAGCAATAATGCAGCTTCAATCAAGTCCAATTCAAAATAATAATAACCAAAATAAATATATATATGATGTAAGTTTTGCAAATCGCACAAACAGCATTTCTACATCCTACAGAAACCAAGACAGAAATAATCTAAACAAATATAAATCAAAATTTGATAATCATGTTGAAGACCTATTAGGAATTTATGAAACCATCTTTGCAAAGCCAGAAACGTAAGTATTAACCCATTAACATCTGGAAAAAACTAAAATCACAAATAGTGAATTACGGAGGCATCGCATAATAGGTGCCTCTTTTTGTTGGTTATAATATAAACCATACACAACCTAGAAACTTGACCACAAAACTCGCTAGACAGTCAACACTTCGTTTATCTGCTTTGTTGCTCAAACAGTTGTGGCCTACGTTCTCTAAGTCGTCTATGGTTTAGCTACAAATATATATTCTAAAGACTATCGAAAAACTTTACTGATAGCTTTTCAAATTGAGCCTTAGTCATTTTAATCTCCATCTCTGAGCGGTATTTAAGTATAGTATTGCTAGGATTGATATCAAGATTTTTAAAATCCATCTTTGCATTGTTTGATTTTAGACCAGCTGCAAGTAAATGCAATTCCAAAGAAGGATTAGTTGTTTCAAGATTTTCTTTATCAACTTTTCTATCTGTAAACATCTCATCCAAAACTACAGTAAGATTATTAAAAAATAACTTCTCGTATTTTTCGATTTCTGAATTGATTTCAAACGAGTTTTTTTGGGAATTTTTTTCCAGTTCCAAAATCAGTTGCTCAAAGTTTTGTTTTTGCTCATCGATTTTGGCTTTGGCTTTTTGGATGTATTTTGAGTCGTATTTCATAGATAATTTATTAGATTCTGAAACGAGTTCAGAATGACGAAAAATATTGTCAATTTAAAACTAAACTTGATTTTATGTAATGTCCATTCAATAATTTTAATTAACGAATAAACTCATTTCCAAAACCATTGTTTTTATTCTTTTTAGATGCTTCTCTTTTTCTTTTTCGCTCAAGCTTAGCTGAAATGTATTCGATAAAATCTTCGCTGTCTTCAAGCTCATAAAGATTACTTGAGTTATAATAATAAGCATATCTACCTCTACCTAGATACACTACTTTGTCAGGCTTTGGATACAGTCTTTCTAATAGTTTATTATCCCATCCCCGCTCAATCAGATCAGATTTATTTAAATACTGAATATCCTCCCCACCAGCTTTTACTTTCTCACTGATCCTTTCCTCAATCCATTCATTTAGCTCCTGCCAAGTCTCAGGGTATTTGCGAAATCTTTTGGGTAATTTTGATTTAAATTCTTTTTTCCAATCCGAGCGAACCTTTTTCCAAACATAACGCATATCAGCTGAATCATACAAAACCATGAAGCGTTTGTGGATACGGTTAAAGGTATAATCCTCTGTGTAGTCTTTTTCATTAATCATCGCCATTTCCAAGTAAATATTGGTTAACTATTTCTTGATGTCAAAGTATTTAGCTTCCCTATCTCCTATTGAATCCAAAATTTAGCATATAAAATCAAGTCTAGTATTATCAACGATTAAATATTTAACTGAAACAAAAACCCCCGCAAAAGCGAGGGGAAAATTTGAGTTTATTTATTGATTAAGAATTGCTAATTCTATCATTTCCAAAACTTTTTCTAATCTTAGATTTGAGGTTGAAATTGTAGACACCTACTGCTGATAAAGCAACCGTTCCAAAACCTACAATTGCCATCCATGCTTCTCCTCCAGTTCTTGGGGTATCTATTAGAACTGGTCTTCTAACATTATTATTGGTTTCATCTTCTCTTGGACCTGTTTGATCAGAAGTGATGACAGCGATGTTGCGGATATTTCCAGTCGCGTTGTCATTGACTCTAACTTGGTAGCTGACTTGCCCGCCCTGCCCTGGGTTTAGACTACCAAGGTTCCAAGTAAGAGTTCTAGCTGAGGAGTTAAATGTGCAATTATTACTACAACTTCCAGCAACATAAGTTACTTGAGATGGAAGAGTATCTACTATTCTAACATTTGTTTGGACAGTTTGAGTGGCATTTGAATAATTGATAATGTAGCCAACTGTTTGCCCTGGGACTACCACTCCATCGCTGTCTTGAACTTGTTTATCAAGAGTTAGGTTTCCAGGATTGACTGGGTTGACTACTTCATTGGAATTACAGTTTCCATTTGGGCAACAAGTTGTAGATCCATTCGGGCAGACTATAGTTGCAACATTTCTAATACTACCACTTGCTGTGTT
>JBBSJV010000113.1:0-3565 GCA_038256935.1 Patescibacteria group bacterium | reverse complement strand
GAATGAAATTGATAGTGAAATAAGAATCAGTTTGTTTAGGAATAATAATTTATTTAATGGCTTATTAGGAAAAGAAGTTGGTTTTACTATAGATAAAGAACTACCAATAAAATACGATATTGTTACTTTAAATGTTTTACCGGGGTGTATCTCTACAATGGTCGTTAAGCCTATAGTTAAAAATATTATTGAAAATGAAAAACTTTCAGGAGTGAATTTTTGCCCTATTTGGATTAAAAAATATGATGAAAAAAAAGAACCTGACTACTACTTGATGTATTCACCGTATGCTCCAGACTTTGAAACCTATGACATAAATTGGAGAGATTTCAAAAACCCTAAAAATCCAGATGGCTCTTTTGATTCTTTATATAATAAAAAAATAAATCAAGATTTTGATGCTGATATGATACAATCTGCTGGGCCTCAGAGAATGTATGTCCATCCTTCAGTAATAAATCAAAAAGCATATGAAGTTTTACAAAATTTTAAAGGTTTGTATTTTAAGGATTTAATATATAAAGATTAACTACAGAATATTAAATTTAATATTAAAAGTATCTCATGGCTCCATTCAAACCATCACTAAACAAGTATAAAGCAAAACAACTTTTTGCCAAATTCAGCGCCATTACAGCATTTATTGGTTTGGTAATAATTTTTATTAGTTTCTTTGAGCCAGTTGATATGATTATAAAAATTGTAATTTCTTCAATTGGAATTATAACTTTTGCATCAGCAATTTGGTTCTCTAAAACATATAAATTGTTACCATTAATAATTTTAGGGGTAATAGTTGTTTTATCAACTCTGATTATTTTAATTTATTTAATCTTAGGTGTAATTAATTTGTCTTTGTTAATTATGATTTATGTCCTAGTTTTATTTATTAAAACCTCAATTACTATTAGAAATTATAATAGCTTGCCAGAAAAAGATGTTGATACAAATTAACAAAGGTAAAATAGAATAAAACAAACTACAGACAGTTTAGCTTTGATAGGAGTTATCAGAAAAGAGTAGGGGTTACCGTAACGACTCCAGCTCCAATTACACCACCAACAATTCCAACTAAACCAACCATAAACACCTTCACCTCTACAGCTATCTCAAGCTTCGACCCCACAACCAGAAATATCTTATCAACTCAAGTTAAAGCAACTTCTCTAGACCCACTGTCTCCACTTGCAAACACAACTCTCTCTCTAACCCACCATAGTGACCATCAAAACACAGTCTACTCTACTACTCTTAATCAAGTAGATCTAACTCTTCAAACTCCCTTAGGAAATCTAAAAGAAACCAAGCAGGTTAATAGTACAATCTACTCTCAAAGCTTTGATCCTTTTGGAGTTAGAACTAAGAGTAGATTAAATGTTAATAGTTTCTTAGAGGAAATTAATTCTACAGTAAAACTAAACAATCCAGAAGATCTAATCTCCAATACTATTCCTCTACCTAGTTATCAAGGATCATGGGAAGAAATAAATCTCTCCACCCGTCATCCTGAACTCGTTTCAGGATCTGAAAAAGACAAACAAGCAGGTAACACCCTCAATTTTGGCAGAAGAAACTACGACACGCAAACCTCCACCTTCTACTCAGTAGACCCTCTAGCAAATGGAGTAGGGTACGATCCGATGGGGAATGCACCTTTGGTTGGGACTTCTATGAGTAATGGAACTGGTAGTCCTTATCAGTTGTCTGGGCAGAATAGTGTTAGGGATAGGGAGTGGGATGGGTACAAGCCAGATATAAAATATGAAGAAACTCAACCTAAGACAGGTTACGAATGGTCATCAGGAGATACAACTAGTATTTCAGAAGTGGCTACAATGGGAGGATTTACTCAAGAAGACTTTCAAAGTGCAACCAAAACTAGAACTGTAGCTAAAACAGTCAGATATCTATTTGTACCAAGCTGGCAAGACTACGCAAGGTCAAGTGAAAAAGCTTTCAATGATGAATTAGAATCAGACATCGCCTTCACATCAATTTGCATGACAGACACAGTCTTTCCTTATGGATGTAATGATTATCACAGCAGTATTGCTCAAAACTACGATCTAAGTGTCTCACCCAATGTAGCAGGTAAAGAATAATATATTAGAGATAATACTGAATGGAGATATAAAACAGTATATGTACAAGAGGAGTATTTAGATCTAATGACTTTAGCTAATATGAGTGGATTATCTCCTCAGTTTATGTTTGCAAATGCAGATATAGGAACTTTAGGTCAATTACCCTCTTGGATTGAAAGTTTAGCAAATCTTACAAGATCAGACCCAACCAAATATAGTAAAGGACTACTTGCAGCTATATTAGCAGGATATGCTTTGTATGTAGGTGTTCCTGCTAGTGTCTCTATCATTGAAGCACTGATTAATCAAGTCACTTCTCCCAGTAATTACGATCAAAGCATGAAAGAAATATACGGAGATAATTATGAAAACTATGATTCAGTGTATAGAAGTCCATCGTACAGCTATAGAAGTCCAAGTGGTAATTCCGAAAGTGGAAGTAGCAGTGGAGCTAGGAGTACTTATGGCGTACAACCTGTTCCTAGATCTCTACCAAGTAACCCTGATGATTTGCTTGACAGGGGGTATAAAGTTGATGATAGACATAAATATCCTAAAGGAACCCGATATGTTAATCCAGAAACAGGCGATGTATTAGATTTTCATCCTGGAACAGAAGGTGGATACGGTTGGGATGGAAAAGACCACTACCATAGAATTAATCCAAATTCAAAAAAAAGTAAAGAAAAATACCTTGATAAAGACGGTAAACCTGTTGGTGGTAGTGATGATGATCATCATTTAGAACCAGGAACCGAAGTAAAACCTTAATTATAAAAAATATGACTATTAACAATTTTTCTGAGCTAAAAGCAATTATTAATCAAGTCCTTGAACCATCAGCAGGTAAAAAATTTCACCCAAACTTATCAGATGATTTTTTTGATTATGATGGTAAGATTAGATGGTCAATATTTTCAGGCGAGATGTGGAAAGAAGGCGATGTTCTATATATAACTTTTTTTATCAACTGTAAAATAGATATTTTTATAACAATTAAAATCATTGATGTGAATAATATTAGGGTTATTGATTACAAAGAAGAAAAAACAAAACAAAAAATCTATCAACAAGCCAAAGAAAAAAATTTCCCCTTAGTAGAGAATTACTTTGATTTTAAAGATAATATATTAGAATATACTTTAAACAAATCGAGCATTGACAATAGAGTTTTTTTTGCTGATCAGACAACTTTTTTAGTAGATAAATATGAACTGTATATGAGATTTGTTTACGAAACCCATGAACTGTATAATGATAAAGATGAGATTGAGTTATCAGGTCAATTATATATCTATGCAAAAAACATTCAAGTAATAGATACAAATATTGAAGGATTGGAGTATGAAAAAAACTAACTTTCTTGAAATTTATCATATTTTAGAAAGCACTTCTGATGATGAAAATGAGAGGTGGGATTTGGATATTTATCTTTATGGAAATATTTATAAATCAGATGATAATTCGATGGTTATAAATTG
>JBBSJV010000112.1:0-3609 GCA_038256935.1 Patescibacteria group bacterium | reverse complement strand
AGTACTTTTTGTTAAATTCATCATCAGGGTTTGACATGTTGTTTAATACGTCTAATTTACTATATTCTTGTACTAGTTCGGTTGCTTTTTGGGTGTTTCCAGTTTTGTGGTAAGTTTCTATAGCTAAAGAATAGAATCTGTAAATATCCAAGTTTAAGCCATTTGCTCCAATTTTATTAAAGTTATCAAAGCTAGAATCTAGACACCTTGCACCATCAAAATATATTTTCTCATTTTCATACCTTTCAAGATAAGGTAATGCTTCCTCAAAATTTTGATTTTCAACATATCTGCTTATAAGTCTTCTTGTATCAATACAGACATATGGGCTTACCTCAAGTGCTTTCTTCGCAAACTCTTCTTTTATTTCTTCATCTGTTTCATAATTTTGAATATTAGTATATAATAGATTTAGGTACTTATTTGATAACTTATCTTTCATTGCAATAGCTTGATTGAAATATTTATAGGCTTGGTCGCTACTTTCTGCTTGGTTAAAAAGGAGTATAATTACGTCTGGATTATTAGGATCTAGTCGATTAGCTTCTTCTAATTTGGATTTAATCTCAGGCTTTACGTCAAAGCTAGCTAGATTGGGATATCTTTCAATTACTTCACTGGCTATACTGGCTGATTGAACTTCATTTTCACTTTGTTTGTTCTTTTCTTTTTGTGACTGAAAATAGTAGTAAACACCAATTACCATGGAGATGATTATTATAGTTAAAATAAAAAATAGTAGTATATTTTTTTTGGTTGGTTTTAGATGCATATATTATATAATTTTATGAATGAAAATTTAATTTTTATCAAGCTACTTCACCTTCATCAAACCCGCCACATGATGGCACCGGTTGATATGCACACTCAATTGTAGACATTACAGAAGTATATATTGTTACCGGTAAGGAAACAATTGCTACTGCAACATAGGCAAGTGTGACTACTCCAATTATAGCTAAAGCCAAAATGTTTTCAAGAAGTTCATTTTGATTTGGCGAGAGATAAATATTGTTTTTTTGTTGTTCATTTCTTGCAATTGCCTCTACATTTACACCTGTTGCTACATAAGCAAATTTCTTATTATTAATATCTTGACTGTAACTTAATTGCATTTCAGCGTCCGTTTTGAATAATTGTTGCACTTCAACGTTAGAGTTGACTCTATAAACGAGGGTAACAGCTGACCTAGTGTCTGAAATTCTGTTAATTCCATAACTGCTTTTATCCTTCAATGCCCCAGTTATCTTGTAACTAAAGGGGTTGCCCATATCTTCAAGGTTAAGAGCAGCTGGTTCAAAAGATATATCCAGAGTCTTCGCAAAATTAACACCAAAGAAAACCCTCTGACATCCTTCGATAATACCTAAGGAGTAAGGACAATATTTGACTGGACTTCCATTTACTTTAATTGCAATATTTGTTGGTTCCACAGCAATTTCTCCAACTCCACCAACGTCTATTTTAGTATTTGGCTGATTATAATTCCCATCTGAATAAACTTGATCAATTGTCAATTTTCTTTCGTCTTTTACTGTATTTGAATATGAATTATTTTGGTTTCTTGTGTAATCATATAATGAAACATATGAATTTTTGACAGCCGAGAATGAGTATTGAGAATCAAGTTGATAAGTTCCATTAATTGCTGTAAATTCTAAACTTGCACTCCTCTCCACAGTAACCATAGGCTTAACAACTCCATCACCTGTATCAACAGAAACTTGGCTTTTAGCAGGGCAGAAGTTAATTTCTTTACCGTTTTCAAACCATTGTCTACAAAACTTGTTTTCACCATCTCCGTATGTATCACCTGTAGGGTAACCGTAAGTATAGACGTGGTTGTTATTGTAATAGATATTTGCCACTACATTAACTACGAAGTGTGTAAAGTATTTACTCTTTGTAGTTGAGTAGTAGTTATACATTCTATTGACTTTGTAACTTCCTTTTTCATAACCTTGCCATTCTTCACGTACTGCTTCAGACAGTTTTGCTGAATCAGCTTTAGATATTTCAGAAGTTGGCACTCCGATTACTCCACAAGGACCGAGGTTTTGTGTATATAAATCAAAGTAATCCTTGCTTAATCTAAATGGTTTTTTGTAATAAGGATTTAAGATTATTATACCGTCTTCTGAATCCTTCTCATTAGTGTAATTTAAGCCCATATCTACAACCCATACTCCACACCAGTCATGAATTTCTATGTAGTCTCGCCAGTCGTTTTTATATTCATTTCTGATTTGTGTTATTGATTTTGTGGTACCAAGCGTATGATTTTCTATTTTTGTTCGAGTACTAAGTTCCTGATCGATATAATTCTCTATTACAATCTCAGCATCTGCTTTACTAACGACTGGATAACCCAAGAAACCTTCTCCATTTCCATTATCAAGAGTGATACAGTATTTGCTTACTTGCTCGTCAGTCATTGGACTTGCAATTTCTCCAAGATAGATTAATGGATTTACTGTTGGCCATTTATGGATTTTACCTGCATGAATTGGATCTAGTGTTGCACCTTGTTGTTCTACTTGGAAATGCAAATGAGGCCCTGTTGATGATCCAGTTGAGCCTAGCCTTCCTATCACTGTTCCGGCTTCTACTCTATCTCCTATTTTAACAATTGGAGTGTTTTCTGTAGATAGATGAGCATAAATTGTAAGTAGTCCATTTTCATGATCAATAATTACAACATTAGCCCAACCATTTTTCCAATTAGGATCACTGTCAGTTTTACCATAGTTATCTGTAAATCCATAGTAAGATTTTATTACCTTTCCGCCATAAGAAGCTTTTACTGGATAACCTGTAGGTGCAGCAAAATCAATACCAGCATGAGGATTTCCATATGTTGTCTTGTATCTTGGATAATATCCTGAAATTGACGTTTGTGGATGATCTACAGGTTTTACAAACATTCCATTTCCTTGAACTGTACATTGGATACAAATATCTGTAATAATCGTATTTGATTTAAATTCTTTAGAAACATTTCCAGCTCTATCAATTAGTTTTATTACTACGTAATATTCTACTTTCCCGCATTCCAGCTTTCCGATTAGATTATCAGTGACATATTTTCCATTTTGACCTATTGTTTTTTTCAATTCTTGAGGTCTAAATCCTTGACTTGGAATCACTGTAATTTCAGCACTAGTAAATGCTTCTCCGGTAAGATCTACTGTCATGTATTCAGCAGATAAATCACCTCTTTTGCCAATGATAACATTTCCTTCATAAGGCCTAACAGTATCCCTCTCCACAACCTGAGTCTTTTCCTCTGTCATGTTCCCTGCACTATCCCCAGCCTTGTAACCAAGAGTATAGTTTCCATCTTCACAAGTTCCTATTCTTCTGTTTACTATTGGAGAGTTTGAGATTGTTGTACAAGTTTCTAATTTAATGTCGTCCCTTTCGTTTTTTCCTAAGGGAAGGTTCTCTAATTCTGCTTTTCCTTCTGTTGTGCTTCTTGTTAGAAGTGTGGTTTTAGGTTGATTTTCACAGTCGCTTGGGTTAGACCCCGCAACGAGATCACCCTTTTCGAATACATTCTCAAGGGAACCCGATAGTGCGGGGTGACAGGTGGGGGAAATGGCTCCGCTT
>JBBSJV010000111.1:0-3670 GCA_038256935.1 Patescibacteria group bacterium | reverse complement strand
TTCGTTGCCATACTCACTCATAATCTGAGCCGATCCATAGCTCCATAACCTAATAATGGCTTTTTGAAGGTTGTCATAATAAGCAATGGAATATTGCTCGTTTAATCTTGGAACTGGTTTAGATTTGAATAAGTTTGCCTTCAGTGGGTCATAGGTAACTGCTTTGAAACCAAAAGACATACTAAAAGCCTTGGCTGCCTGCAGTTTATTCATATAAAAGAGGTTGTAGTTAGCCTCGAAAAAATATGTATCAGGATAATAATTAAGGCTGACCTTCCTATCATTTTCGCTATTTATCCACTCCACAGGGTGATTATTAAATCTCCTAAGCTCTGATAAACCAATTTCAAAGCTTACCCCCTTGGTCCCTTTTTGTCTGAGTAAAAACTTGGAAATACCCAAATCCCAAACGATTTGCTCCAGTGGTAGGCGCCTGTACACTTGTGGTAAATATATCACTTCTACTAGATAATTATCAAATTTTTCTTTAATCTTTTGAATTGTTAAGTCGATGCTTTCTCTCCACCATTGAAAGTTGTACATGCTACTAAGGCTTTCCCCATAGTAACTGTCAGCAACTAAAATAATGTGATTGCTTGCAACTAATTGATTCAACCTTACTAGTAATTGAGGCTTATGTTTTCCTAGCAGGTCAACAAAATCACCAGTTATTATAAGATTTAGATGTAAACTATTTTTTTCTACAAAATCCAAAATAGGCTCATAGACTAACTTGCAATTTTCGAGGAAAAAATCTAATGTAGCCTCTTCATCAAAAAAAGGCTGACTTGGTGATTGTAAAACGTCTATAAGGGATTTGACCTCAAATTTTTTGAGATTTGAAAGTTGCAACGTAATGGGATGAAGGTTGGAGATAGTCATTTTATTTATTGATTATAGTTTTACTTAACTCTACTAACTTTTCTATCTGATCGCTCCAGTTATGAACTGATAAATCCTTTTGTTGTTTTTTTATCAGCAACTTGGCTTCTTCAGGATTATTTAGATAAAACATGAGTTTGTTTGTAAAATCTCCTACATTATAATAATCAAAAGTTGGTGTTGATGGAACAACATCTAGAAATCCGCAATTTTGGGAAGATAACACTGGTACTCCACTGCGAATAGCTTCTAAAGCAGTCAGGCCAAAGGGCTCAAATGGACTTGGCATTACAAATATATCACTGCTACTATAAAGTCGTTTTTTCTCCTCCATACTCACCCAGCCCGTAAATAAAACATTTCTTTCAAGTTCCAGTTCACTTACCTTATCCATAATATCAGACATTATTACGCCATCTCCAGCGATAATAAATCTTACAGAGGGGTCTATATTTACTATTCTAGAAGCGCTTTCAATTAAAAATTCCAACCCTTTTTGAGGAAAGACCCTACCTATAAACAAGACATTTTTATCTTTTATAATCTCAGAATATGAATCAATTACCGGCTTGAAAGCATCGTCATTACTGATAATACTGATTTTATTTGAGTCAATCTCATAACTTTTGGAAATTACATTTTTTTCCATATTAGATATGGTGACAATATGAGGAGCGATTTCAAAGCCTTTCTTTTCAATTGATAAGATATTTTTACTTCGTCTTTGAGGGTTTGGAACTCTATCCATCAAGGTTGAATTAATATAAGGAACAAAGGGAATTTTCAAAAAATCTCTAGCTGCAAAATGCACTGCCTGTGTATGCCAATCCATCCCAATTATTATATCGTATTCATCTTGATTCTCTTTGAGCCAATTACTACAGACTTTAGCGAAGGAGCGGATGGTGTTTACTAAATTAAGTGGATACAAATTGTGTTTGTAGCTAGTTTTTACTTTTTCTTTATTTTTGGTATTTGCAAATATAGCTGGCCAAACTGTTTGTTTCTTTTTTTTCTTTGGCTTATAAATTAGCTCTTCCTCTAGCCCTGGAATAACTACTTTTTTGCGGATAAAAGATTGGGTTTGTTTATCCAGAGAAATAATTGGGATTTCAAAATCTATACCAGAAATATCATGAGGAGTAACCACAGTCACTTCGTGGCCCTGCTTTACAAGCTCTTTACAAACACTTAGTGCTAGTACGCCGAGCCCTCCCATATACAATGGATACAATTCCCAACTAAGCACCAAAAACCGAATGGGTTTAGAAGTAGATATCGAATTACTATTCATAAATTAATTAATTTTGGTCTGGAAAGTTTTCAAGAGTAAGTTGTATCGTCTGCTCTTGTCCATCTCTTAAGACATTAAGCTCAATGACATCGCCTGTTCTATATTGCAAAAGAAGAGTTGGGAGTTTGTTTTGATCATTTATTTCAGTTCCATCAATGCTGGTTATAATATCACCATCTGTTAATCCTGCTTTATCTGCTGGTGAGTCTCTAACTACAGCTTCAGCTTCATCACTACCGTTGATCAGAATTCCTTTTGAAACTGGTAAGTCATTGCTTTGGGCAAATTCTGGAGTGATGGCAGCGTATCTAATACCCAAATAAGGGCGCAAAATCCGACCATTTTCTAAAACTGATTCTACTATTAATTTAACATTATTGATAGGGATTGCAAAACCTACATTTTCTCCGCCCTGAGCTCTAGCTACATTTACCCCCACAACATTACCTTGAATATCAAGTAATGGCCCTCCTGAGTTACCTGGGTTGATACTGGCATCTGTTTGGATAATATCATCCAGTGTTTCTACGTTTTCCCCTGATGGATCAGAAGCTGTGATAGTGCGGCCCAGCCCTGAAACCACACCTTTACTGATGCTATTATTAAACTCCCCAAGGCTGTTACCGATTGCAATCACGGTTTGACCGGGAGCAAGGACATCAGAATCTCCTAAGGTAAGTGGAGTTAAAGCCCTTTCAACATCAATTTTAAGCACTGCTATGTCTAGATATCTATCAGTATCTAAAACTCGAGCAGGAACAATTTCACCGTTATTAAAAACCACTGAAAAATCTACATCGCTTTGATTTACAACGTGTCTATTGGTGATGATATACCCATTTGATGAAATAATAAATCCAGTTCCAGCTCCTAGTCTGATATCTCTTGATCTCCCTTGAGCGGTATTTACATTGCGACTAACTGAAATACTAACAACCGAATCTGTAGTAGCGCGCACAGTTTCAACCACCGCTGAGTTCTCTTCTAAAGAGTTGATTTGATTGATCTCAGTTCTAACAACTCTAGCTTCTTGAGTTTGTGGGGTGACAAAATATCTACTACCAATGTAAATTCCAGCAGCTAAAAACAAACCATAAAACAATATACTAATCAATATAAAAACAAGTACCCACCATTTGAGTGATAAGTTTTTAGTCTTTTTTAGTTCAGACACTTTTACTGCCGGCTGAGTTGATTGATAATCAGCTTCTATTTGCTGTAATTCGTAGTCCGCATTGTTTGAAGCAGTAGTTTGAGCAGGGTATGTTTGAGAAAAATTAGATTGAGCAATAACTGGAGGGTTTTGAGCATTATTAAACTCTGACTCGGGCTTTGGAAAGGGGGTGTGAGTAAAGTCTAAAGTATATGGGTTATTAACGTTTATTTTATCACCTTCAGGATTAAAATTATTATTTTGGTTTAATGTATTATCAGACATATCAATTGTATTTATTAGTAGCATAGAGACAAGAAAGAGTCAAATTTGGACAAAAC
>JBBSJV010000110.1:0-3968 GCA_038256935.1 Patescibacteria group bacterium | reverse complement strand
TGTAGCCTTATTTGTAAGCAAAACACTACTCATTTCTTGAAGGTAAGCATTTAAAATCTTAACTAGTTTTTGAGGGTTGGTTTTTTCTGAAATCGTGGTAAATCCTCGCAAATCACAAAACAGTACAGAAACATGTTTTAGCTGCCCTGGATTATCCATTTGCTTAGGATTTGCCATCAGATTATCCAATAAGTCCTTATTTACATATCTTGCAAATAGATTGCTCATGACATGATTTTGCTTTTCTTGAAGGTGTAGCCTGCCAATTAGTAAAAATAATAAATCCGCCAAAAATAATAGATTGATCTGGATAAATGGCCAAGTACCAAGCTCAGTAAAAAGATAAAGATAACCAAGCAAATTAAAAACCAAAAAATGAGTAACAGCGATGATCAAATCTACCAAAACATCATTGATAACAGTCAAAAAATTAAAAACTAACACCAAATAAATTGCTATACAAATTAAGATTAAATGCTTATTGTTTTCTGCTAAGGCAAGGTAAATATCAGGGAAAAAAGCCTCTACAAACTGCATATTCCATGTAGTCCAAAATTCAAGATTTAACAGCCAGACAAAAAAAGACAAAAAAACCACTTGCCAAAGCTTCACACTGAGCTGGCGAATGTAGTTTAGTTGAATAAAGAGTGAGATCTTTCTAAGCATTTTGTAGTATCTGGATTATAACTTTGAACATAGCATAAATTATGAACATTAGCAAATAGTCATGTACTGGATTTTTGAGAGTAAATGCTGTACACTATGCTGCCCGAAAATCCTAATTTAAAATTTTAGACTAAACCCTCCATTCCTGTCACCCTGAATTTATTTCAGGGTCTATTTACATACTTGGTAATGATACTGAAACAAGTTCAGTATGACATCATAATTGCTATTTTAAAAACTGTTGCCAAAACCATTTTTTGGGGGTATACTACAATTATAGTGGCCCCAATGTACACGTAATGTTCTCTGATAATATAATAGTAGGTTTGGATATTGGTATGGACTCCATCAAGATGGTGGAAGTTAGTCATGGCAAAAATGGTGTTGAACTCCAGACCTACGGTATTGCTAAGCACAATCTAGTTTTAGAGGGGTATTGGGACAGTTCTAAGCTCCGGCAATTGTCTCGAATAGTCGAAGATATCCTTGATTCTGGGGATTTTAGCGGCGTCAAAACTGTCATGGGAGTCCAGAGCAAAGAAGTCTACGTCACCACCATGGACTTTGATCTAAATCTTAGTAAAAAAGATATTCAACGTGAAATCGAAAAACAAGCACCGTATTTCTTACCTTATCCACCTGATGAAATGAGGCTATCTTGGAGCTTAATCGAAAACGACCCTCGCATCAGAGAATACACAGGAAAACAACGCGTGATCATCAACGCCCTACCCGATTTTGTCATTGAAAATAGTAAAAATATACTTGAACATTGTAATTTAGACGGAGCGGCCCTTGAAAACCAAACAATTTCTCAAGTTAGATCTATACTATCTCCTGATACAGGAAACACTATTTTATTAGATCTTGGAGCCAAACAAACTACTTTTAGTATCGTTGTAGACGGGATTCTGAGATCATCTACACATATCCCAACCGGAAGTGATAAGATCACCGAAGATTTAGCCCTCGACCTTGGACTTGAAAACAACATCGCTGAGTACGTGAAAAAAGACTTTGGCCTGCTAAATCTATACGAACTTCCAAAACCGCTATCAGATGGTTTAGAAATCCTAAGAAACGAGCTAAACACATTTGTAGAAATGAATAGAAAAGTAGCTCAAGAACCACAAAAAATTATTTTAACTGGAGGTGGAGTTTATTTAGCAGGATTATTACACTATCTAAAAGGCTTTTCAATCCCAGTTTACATAGCAAATCCAACTAGAAATTTAGTTATCAGCGACGAATTCAAACCCTACATTCAACCTATTGCTAATCAATTATCCACAGCTGTTGGTTTATCGCTTCGAAATGATGTGTAGATAATAATTAAAGCTTAATTTTAAGGTATTTTATCAAAAAAAGGAATATCGTAATAGTTTTTTTGTTATTCTTGTACATGTCAAAATATTCATATACAATTTCGGCGTCATTATAGAACTCGTTTTAAAACCTTTTTGTTATTCTAACTACGATAAGACCCTGAAATAAATTCAGGGTGACAGTTCATTTTTTTAATTGCTACTAACATTTATCTATTAAACTATAGCCTGTCATGCTGAACTTGTTTCAGCATCTGCTCTGAAGACATTATTTACTTGACGAATAATTTGTATTTTACTAAACATAGCATAATACTGTTATGGGACAATATTATCTGCATATTCTAACTAATTATGAAATTATATAGGTGTAACTAACGATTTGGAAAGAAGGGTGTACGAGCACAAATATAAACTGATTAAAGGGTTTACACAAAGATATAATTTAAAGAAACTAGTCTACTTTGAAATTTCAAATGATATACTTAGTGCTATCAAAAGAGAGAAGAGTTTGAAAAATTGGCACAAAGAGTGGAAAATTAATTTAATAAAATCTAAAAACCCAAATTTTAAAGACTTAAGTGAAAATAATTATCAATTTCCATTTACAGACCCTGAAATAAATTCAGGGTGACACGTAGTTTTAGGTCAAAAGTGGTTTAAGAGGTAAGTACTATATTAAAAACATATAGCCAAGTTGTCATTCTGAACTTGTTTTAGAACCTATTATCAATGTAATCGATAGACACTGAAATAAATTCAGGGTGACACAAGTAAGGAATAATAATCTCCCTACCCCCCAAACAAAGCAGCCTCAACTTCCTCTACAGTATCCACAATTGTATAACAGTTTAGTAGATCACTACTAACTACTTTTCTCTCTTCATATAGCATCTGTTCTATCCAAGTAATATAGCCTTGCCAGAATTGAGAGTCCAATAGAAATAATGGTTTGACTGGGTATTTACTAGTACTCATTAGAGTCAGATTCTCCATCAATTCATCCAAAGTTCCAATACCACCTGGAGCGTAGATTAACACGCCAGATTGTCTTAGCATGTATTTACGAGCTGAAAAATGCTCAAAAAGTAAGTCTATATCAGCCTGAGTAGGAGGCGCTTCGTTGGCTAAGTTGATTCTAAAAGCCACTGATTTTCCTTTTTTTCCTTCATGAGCCCCCACAATTGCAGCCTCCATAATACCAGGACCACCCCCTGAGACCACCCCCCAGCCTTTCTGAGCAAATTGTTTGGCAATACTTTTGGTTAGATCATAAGCTTTGTCATGTGTTTTTACTCTTGAGCCTCCATAAAAGGTTACAGTATTAGCTGGAAGTGAATTAAGTGCAAGCAAACCTGCTTCATATTCTTTTTTGATATCCTCAGTGAGTAAAAACTGCCACTCTGATAAAGTCTGGTGTAGATCGATCATGCCTTAAGAATAACAAATAATAAATCATTGTGCAAGAGCAATGTTGATGTATGCAATTACGTTTTATTTAAATCATTTAAGAAATGACTACATGTTTTTTTACATACTCAAAAATATTACACAACCTCCAATCTGTGTATCCAGTTATTTCGGCATCTAATTTAGATATATTTGCAATAAATTTTCCGTTTAGATTATGCCATGTACTTGGCCCAATATCAATTGGATCTTCCATATCTAATAATGCTTTTGTAAAAGCTTTACCCTGCTCAGTATTACTTGAGCTCGAATGTACCCGTGCTTTGTCATAACAAAAACTATAAAAATCATCATCTGTAATGAGTTCTTGAAAAAAACGTTTAACTCGCCCACTTCTTTCTTGGCTAAGTTCTAGAACTGTAGAAAGAAAATCATTAAATTTGAATGTAGTTATTTCTTTTTCTGATATACAACTCATAACCTCTTGAAATTCCATTTGTTGACCAAGTTGAATTCTAAATTTGAGATACTCTAAAAATAACTTCAGCTTAGTTAATTCAAGCACTT
>JBBSJV010000109.1:0-3999 GCA_038256935.1 Patescibacteria group bacterium | reverse complement strand
CTAAGCTAACACCATTAACTATGGCAGCTTGAGCAGTGTCAGCTTGTCTATTAAAAAGGTTGTAAGTAGTAAAACCAAAGGCTGATAATCCTAATACTAAAATACCAACAACTGAGAATATTTTTACTAATTTTTCGTTTTTATTTAAAAACTTATTTAGTTTATTATTTAGTTTAGATTTGGATTGAGGTTTTTCAACAACTTTGTTTGTTTTTTTAGGCATTTAGCTGTGTTTATTTTTGTTATTTAAGGTAATTATACCACTTGTTTTTGATTTGGGCAAATTAGCATTAGTTTATTTTGTTTATTGAAAATGTTCATATTTTAAAATATTAAAAGAACTTAAATGATTGACTTTTTTCTGATTTTGTAGTGAGATTAGATCTATTATTATGCCGACTCAGCAACGTTACCGGCGGATTTGGAAAACTGCCTTGATGATGATCATCGATTTTCTGGCTATTTTTGTCGGTACAATCACAGTTTATTTGATTAGATACAATTGGTTTTTTGCTAACTTTTTGGGTACTAGAAAACTAGATAAATTTGAATATTTATTTGTTAGCTTTGCCATGTCCACTGCTGTTGTGATTGTTTTCATAATACTTGGGATGTATGATCTCAATGCCAAAAGAGGGATATGGAAAAATGCAGTCAAACTAGCAGTTGGTGTCTTTACAGTATTGCTTACTATCATCACCTATTTTTTCTTTTACGAGTACAATCGAAACGCTTTACCTGAAGGTGTACCAATCAGTCGTTTTATATTAGCAACTGGTGGATTCGTGGCTCTTTATTTTGTCTATCTAGGTAGACTATTTGTCTGGGCTTTGGAGCAGCTACTATTACAGTTTAACATTGGTAAATCTGACATCGCAATCATTGGGGCAATTGATCAAAGCTTATATGAGTATTTTGAAAAGCAAAACCAAATTGGTGAGATCTATGAATATAGAGAATTGAATCAAAAAAACCTAAATGAACTGGAGCTGATGATGAAAAATCAGCAAATTAGTGAGGTTTATCTATACGGTAAAAACTCCGGCTTTGAGGTTAGTTTAGCAGAAGCAGCGGAAAGATATAAAGCAGCCTTTATCTTTGCTCCTGAAGGTTTTTCTGGGTTTCAATCATTTGCCCTTAGACCTGTTGAGATCGGTAAGAAATTATTTTTGGAAGTCCAACATAGTAATTTGGATGGATGGCAAGTGGTAATCAAAAGAGTTTTTGATATAGTATTTGCAGGGTTGTTTTTATTAGCATTTTCTTGGGTATATTTGATAATTGCAATCGCTATTAAAATTGATTCAAAGGGTTCTGTTTTTTACCCAAGTGAGAGAATTGGCCCTAATGGTAAAGTCTTTAAACTTTGGAAATTTAGAAGGTTGAAGCAAGAGTTTTGTACTACAGAAAAAAATGCCAAAGCCTTGCAAGTCGAAGCTGAATTAATTGCCAAAAATGATCTGAGAAAAGATGGTGTGTTATACAAAATTGCAGATGACCCAAGGGCCACAAGAGTTGGTAAATTGATTGAAAAATACAGCTTTGACGAGTTGCCTCAGTTTTTCAATGTTTTGCTTGGTAACATGTCTTTAGTAGGTCCTCGCCCTCATCAACCTAGAGAAGTTGCCAAATACCAAAAGCATCATTTCAAAGTCCTTAATATCAAACCAGGAATCACAGGTCTTGCTCAGATAAATGGACGTAGCGATTTGCAATTTGAACAAGAAGTCGTTTTTGATCGTTATTATATCGAGCATTGGAGCTTTTTGTTAGATCTGTGGATCATTGTAAAAACCCCATTAGTCGTCTTATTTAGCAGGCATAAAGCCTCATCTTAAACTTATATATTATGAAAAAATTATTCCCCAATTTAGCAAGCATTTTAGTTGCAAGTTTTGCCCTGACTCAACTTATCTTACCAATTCTTAGAACAGATCTAGATTTTTATCTTAATTTTGTCAGTAATTATGGGGTAGGTTATAGTTGGTGGATTTTCACTTTAGGTCTTACCATGCTTGGAGCCGGGAAACTATTGCTTACTAAAAACTTACTCAGTAATTACCCTAAAAACAAACTTTCTAAAGTAATCGCAGGTTTTATAATTATTTCGGCAATTGCTACAATTGGGGTAGGCTTGTTCCAAACTGATATTGGTGGCGAGATGACTACAATTGGACTAATTCACGGGATAATGGCCTATGTCTCTTTTAGTGCAACTGGAGTGTTTTATGCATTGATTCTTATCTACAAAAGACAAATTCAAAAACCCTTTAGTTTACTTGAACATGCAAGTACCTTTATTTATATCGCCCTGCTTGTTTCTTTTCCCTTTTGGCAAACACTTCTAACTCAAGTTATCGTTGAAAGATTGTTAGTTGTAATGCTGGCAATAAATAACTACCGATACACAATTGACTTCAAGTAATAAAAACATTGAGTATTAAGCTTTTAAAGCTCTGAAAAATCATTCATGTTCACCTTATTTACTGCTTTAGTAAAATATGAACAAACTAGATGATTATTAATTTTAGTACAAAAAAGTTTAAATGGAAGATGGTGGAGGTGAATATAGATTATCTGATATCAAAGTAAATCCTCATGAGAGTAAACTTTGCGGTGAATTAAAGATGCAGATAGAAGTAGAATTTGCAGAATTTAAAAAGAAAAAAGAAACCAAATTAGCTTTTTTAGAAAAAATTATTAATAAATTTAATACCACTTACGATAATTATAAAATTGAAAGCAATGAGATAATTAAATTAGAGTATAGAAAAATTATCGAATTAAATTTTAAGACAATTATATATAATTGGAAGTATTTGATGCAGGGAGATGATGGTATTTATACAAAGTTTTACACAGATTGTTACAGGTTAAAGGAGGGTTTGAATCACGAATTTGAATTAGAAGAATTATTACAATCTGTTGTTGATCAATGTTATAGTTTTGAGAAAAAACTAAAGAAAATAATACCTAGAGTTTTAGTAGTGGCTGGTGAGATAACTGACGATATATAATAAAGAATTTGCAAACATGCCAGCTGCTTCGAATTTTCTATTAGAATCTAAAATGGATCCTGAGTTGGCAGCAAAAAGACATAATTTATTCGAATTGCAAAAAAATTTGGAAAAGCAGTTAAAAGCTGTGAGAGCTACAAATGAAGCATCAACATTTTTAAAAGCCCTTAGCAGTTGCGAAATCAGTTCTCTGAGCGATTATCCTAAGATTGGGGAAAATAGTTTTGATCTTAATTCATTTGCAGCTCAGCTTGATTATATATACAGAGAGTATAATCAATTAAATGGTTTTTGGACTAATTTTGGATTGTTGGCTGAAAGTGATGTTGAAGATAAAATTAAGATGGGTTTAAAGGAGTGCTTATTGAGTGATGATAATGCACTTGAATTAGAAAAAGATTTTGATTATAGCCCTCTCAGATTACACAATAGGCAAGAAGCTGAAAATCAAGATAATATAAGGACTTTGTCTGAATTTGATAAACCTATAATGCAAATTTTGGGTTCTAATGACGAATATGAGATAATGAAAATGTTTATAGCTGAGATGATCCCAGATTATCAAAATTTATGGACTACTTTGAAGTCAAATTTAGTGAAGCTTGAAGTAAGCCAGTACGGTATTCAGTATTGCGAGAATCCAAAATTTGATACTATCTATTACCAGCAAAAACCTCTTATTCAAATGCTTTTGTTTCTAGCACATGAAGTCGGGCATTTATTACAACATCGAAGTTACTGTAAAGTTGACTTCCCAATTGGTAAGCTAAACGTTCATATCTTGGCTTCGGAAGTTGCTTCAGTTAGTACTCAAAATCTATTTTACAATTGGTTTCAGGAAAAAATATTAATAAATACTAAAGTAAGTAATGAAATAAAGACTCAATTATTGCTTGCACTGAATAGAGAAAAATATATATGTGTAGATGAAAGATACAAATTACAAGCTAGGTTTCGTATGCACTTTACCCAAATCTTATTT
>JBBSJV010000108.1:0-4015 GCA_038256935.1 Patescibacteria group bacterium | reverse complement strand
TGATATTTCTTTTATTTCGATATTGTATCTATTGCAGTATTCTCTTAATTTTTCCTTATAAGCCCAATCTAGATCTCTTTTGTTTTTTTCATTCATTAATAAATATTCTTAATCATGATTTTAAATTAAGCAAGTTAATTTTGTATTAATTGAATTACATTTTACGGGCTTACTTTATACCTTTAGAATGGGCTTTATTTACTAACGGTGAAATGATTTAATGAATAAACAATTACATTTTAACCCCTCTCTTCTATTGAGTAAACATAAAAATTAGATCATACTACAAATTAGTATTTAAAAGATACAAATTTTAAAAACATCAAAAATAACAACATATATGAACCGCAAACAACGGTCAAAGCTTTTCGTGTATTATTCAGTCGCAATCTTCTCAGTCTTTGGAATTGCTTTGAGTAGTCTCGGGATGTTTATGACAGCTCAAACAGCCCTTAAACAAAATTCAAACGCTGACTCTGGTGTACTTGGAGTCAACAATCTCACTCCTTTTGGAGCTGAGACAAATAATGACATTGAGTACATCTCTGATCTTGAAGCTTCCAAAATATGTCAGATTGAAAACTTTATTAGTCAAAGAGGTTTATTTAAAGACAAAGAAGTCCTAATTTATGAGTTTGAAAAGTCTCAAAGTCTATTTTCAAGTGATCAAAACAGAAGTAGATCAAAACCTATTGATGTTGAAGTTCCAGCAGGTAGCTATACAGTAGTTTTTCAAACACATGACCCGCATAGTACCAAAAATGACAGACAACCAAAAGAAATTGTCAAAGCTGTGTTTAGCAATAGCGACGGAGAAGAAATTGTTAGTTCATCAGCTACATTAGATCTTCCAAATGACAAAGATGGTCTAATCCAAATTATTGATAATGAGCTCGTAATCGATCAAAATATTAGTAAATTAACAGGGGTGCACGCTGCTTTCCCAGATTATTCAGACGTGAATTCTATTTATCCAATTTGCGTGGCACTGGTCCCTGTTGATGCAGGAAATGCTGATCCAACTCCCAACCCCCTACCACCAGTAGCCGTAGATGATAACAAGTCAACTACCAAAAATAAACCAACTGAAGTCGATATTTTGACAAACGATAGCGACCAAGATGGAGATATCAAAGATGTAACTACTACAATTACAGAAAACCCAAAAAATGGAACAACAAAAATCGTTAATCGTAAAGTAGTATATACCCCTAACCCAGAATTTGTCGGGGAGGATACTTTTAACTACAAAATCTGTGATGTAGATGGGCTTTGCGATGAGGCTGTAGTGACTATTACTGTCATAGAAGAGACTCCTCAATTGTTACCACCGATTGCAGTTGATGATATTACTACAACAGATCAAAACACGTCAGTAACCATAAATGTCACAATCAATGATTCTGACCCAGATGGAGACATTACAAAAACTGTTATTACTATTAATGATAACCCTGATAATGGCACTGTCACTGTAAATGATGATCAGAGAATAACTTACACTCCATCTCCTGAGTTTATTGGTGAGGATGAGTTTGAGTACAAATTATGCGACAGCGATGGACTCTGCGATGAGGCTAAAGTAACTATCTCAGTAAAACCCACCCCGATAGTTGCAGGTGATGAAGATACAGTACAAGCAGTTGATGATACAGCTCAAGGCCCTGTTAATCAGCCAATAGTTATCGAAGTTTTAGATAATGACACAATCGATGTGTTAAAAGATATAACAATTGTTGCTAATCCTGATAACGGCACTCTCTTTATCTCCCCTGAAAAGAAAATTGTATACCAACCACGCCCAGACTTTATTGGTGATGACGAATTTAGCTATCGAATTTGTAGTAGTGATAATCTTTGCGATAATGCTACTGTTAATTTAGAAGTTAAACCTGCTGGATTAGTCCTTGGAGACTCTAGCTTGGTTCGAAGTGGTGGATGGTCTATTGGAGGATTTGTAGTGTTTTTATCAGCTGCTATTCTATCTACTAGACTTGCTATCAAGAGCAAACGTCACAAACTACGCGCCTCTCAATCTCCTTATAACTATTAGCAGTACCTATTATTATGGCTTCAAATATATTACGCAAATTAAAATCTAGAAAAATCGTCATTGCTATAATTGCTATTCTACTCAGTCTATTGCTTGTAGGGGGGATGCTTTTTGTTACTCTTTCACCTCAATGGGCAAGAGCAAGTGGTTTAGATGCAAATAAAATTACTCAGTTAGTAAATAACGAACGGGCTAAGGCAGGCCTTGCAGCTCTTGGTAGTAGCCCAGCATTAGCTCAAGCAGCAAATAGTAAATCTGCTGACATGGCAACTTATCAGTATTTTTCCCATTACCGCCCATCAGATAGTAAACGAGGTCTTAGCTTTATCACTGATTCAGGTTATACTTATCAAAGCGCTGGGGAAAACCTAGCAGTCTACTTTGATACTGAACAAGAGCTAGTAAATGCTTGGATGTCATCACCAACCCACAAGAAAAACATCCTCAGTAGCAACTATAGCGAGACAGGAATTGGCATTTCTCAAGGTATTTACAAAGGATATGGAACTAGTTTTGTAGTCCAGTTTTTTGCAAAACCACTAGCTGCAGTGCCAGCCAAACCAGCACAAAATGTCACTTCTACCTCGCAGGCCCCTACCCCTCAGCCAGTCTCAACGAGTTCAAGTCAACCGGAAACTCCAGCTCCTGCCCCAGCAGAAGAAGTCAAAGAAGAAGTTGCTGTCTCATCATCTCAAAGCTCAGATCCAAATAAATTAACTCAAGAAGAGATTGATCAGCTAGAACAGTTACTGGATAAATTTTTCTCAAACCTTAGAGAGAGTAGTAACTAAACTATCGTAAAATCTGTTTTGATGGCAGAAGATTTGATAGAGTTGTAGAAATTGACGGTTGGAGGTAGGAATTAAGACTCTTGTTCATCGTTTGGAGTTGGAGTCTCAGGTATAACGAACTCAAAAGAGGCAGGGTCTATATATTCTAATAAAGCACCTTTTATTTTGGTTTTATTAGTTCTATGATTTGATATTACATCTGAATTCTTTCTAGTTTCAGTAAACAACTTATCGTTGTAATTTCTAAATTGTTTACAAAAAGCTATGAAAAAATTTGAATCTAGTGTAATTTCCACTTCACTTTTTCCAAGCTCTTGTTTGAGAAATATATCAAATTCAGAATCAAAATTTTGTGGTAAACATTTTTTATTTGCTGTAAAATTTGAACCACGGTATGTGCAATTTTTGATTTTTTGATTTGTAGCCTTAAAATTTTCCAAGATCTTTTCCAGCTGAGCGCTATTTTCGACAACTTCTCTATATCTATTATACAAAGCCCCAAAGGTAATAATATGCTTTTTTTGGTTATAGCCGATTCTAAGCTCAGTTAGTTTTTCATGAACTAAGATTAGTTTTGCATGAGAAATACTGCCCATTGAAGAAGCTTCCGAGTTAATAAAGTCTGGTATGTCTTCAGCAATTAAAAATTCATCAAATATTGATTTAATACGTTTTACTTTCAAAAAGCTTTTAAGCGACGGGATATGACAATTTAGTAAATCTCTTAATTTATAAAAGGCTTGTTCATGGTTATAAGTCAGCTCAGGCCTTGTTCTATTGCCAATCTCCGATAATAAAAGGTTAACTTCATTGTCTTGATCTTGGCTGCCAGTAGTTCTATTTTCAGAAATTGTTCCAGCACGTTCATTTTTAAGGTTTTTTCTAATTTCTCTAAGTCTATTTTTCCTGATCACATAGCCAGTTATATACTTTATTTCTTTTCCTTTTGTAGATGTTAAAGTCTTAGGTAGAGACCTGATTTCATCTATTTTAATTTCGGCTAAGCCTTGATCTCGTAGAGTCAATAAATCATCTTCAGTAAGAACATCCACTTTAGAGTCACTAATTATGTTTTTGGTGATAAATTCAAGTATAGTTGATTTTGCATTCTCAATCATTTCTTTAACACTTTGAAGGTTATCTGGAGTTGGTTCTACTACAAGGTTAATAT
>JBBSJV010000107.1:0-4068 GCA_038256935.1 Patescibacteria group bacterium | reverse complement strand
TTAGCCAAGCAATATTTATCATTGATTTACAATCAATTAACTGAACTTGAAAAGGCAGAATTTGATTTACAATTCCCTGGTATTTTAGGTTCAAGAATCATAGGTGGTTTTGGGACATTAGAAATAATCCAGAAAATTTGCAGTTTCATTTTCAATTACAAAAGGAGTATTTGAGTGGTATTTATTATCTTAGTCTAAAACTTTTATTAGATTAAGTGACTACAGGGTCAATTTTTGGATTTGTACACTTTTGGAAAACAAAGTTTGTGATTGCATATGTTAGAATTTTCTAAGCAAGTAGTTAAGTGGGGTTTAATTTTTTACGTTTCCAGTAACGTTGGTGGTTGTGGAGCAAATTTAAATAATCAAGAAAAGAGTTTGATAAATCAATTAACTGATATTCAAAACCAAGAACAATTGGTAGAGATAATTCCTAACGACTTTGAATTTGCATTCTTTGCAACTAATTCAGGTGTTGTTTCATTTCCACAAAAAGAGCTTGATAAGGCAGAATTAATCGATGCTGGGATAGTCATTACAACAGAAACGACAAATAAATTTATTGAAGATAGAAATAATCTAATTGCTGAGCTAAGCAAATTAAATATCGAAATTACAGCAGATTTAAGAACTAAAAAAATTGATCAAGGAAAAATTAATTTGGTAATTTTTGAGATAAATGATCGTATGAGTACTCAAAAAACCAGCATTACAATTCAACAAAACTTTTTCCCTTATTTAACAACCACAGACTATACTGACCAGATTCCATTACCAGAGGTTTTAGATCCAAAACTATACAATGAACTTTATTTAAAATTGGAAGCATTATCAAAATTGAATTCATTTTTATTCGAGTCTAGTGAGTTAATTAATGAAAATGATTTTGAGAGGATGAACATATCAACAAGCTTTGGTGAAGAAATTGATCTCGAACAAGCTCATAATAATCAGTCAGTTATCATTGGAGAGGTATATGAAAACAATTTAACCGACGAGCTAAAACAAGTAGTCGCTGTGATTAAAACTCAAAATAATCAAGTATTAGTATTGTATAGAAGTCTTATTTATAAGAAAAATATATTTCAGCTTGAGAAAAGTTCAGCTACTTATGGGGAGCTTAGACCATTAACACCTATATCAGCTTTATAAAGTATTTTCCTTGAAAAAATTGTAATATTGATTTAGAAATATCTCATGACCTACATAGCTTTACTTCGCGGAATAAATGTCGGGGGTAATAATAAAATTGAGATGAAAAGACTCAAAAATTTGTTTGAAAATCTTGGCTTTTGTGATGTAATTACCTATATAAATAGTGGCAATGTGATTTTTAAGGATTATACGAAGTCAAAAGTGATTATAATTTCCTCTATACAAGACGCAATTCTAAAAGACTTTAATTTAAACATACCTGTGGTTATTATTGATCAAGCTCAAATTGCAAATATTGTTGAAAAAGTAGACCCAAGTTGGCAAAACGACAAGCAACAAAAAACCGATGTATTGTTTTTGTATCCAGAAATGGATCATCCAGACTCGTTAAAACTTGTAAAAATGGTTAAGGGCGTTGATAATCAAATTTACATTAATAGTTGCATAGTTTGGAATCTTGATAAAAATAACTACAACTTAAGCGGCATGAACGATTTTGTAAAAAGCCCATTATACAAAAAATGCACAGTTCGAAATATCAATACCGTTAGAAAATTACACGAGTTGATTAAAATTAAGGTGGGATAAAGACTTGAAATATCTATACAGGAAATGTCTGTTTCTTAAATTCTTTTACACTTTCCCAGCCATTAATGAATTTGAGATAGTTTCTGCGCATATGCTCGATATCTTCACTGATGTTTTGGATACCTATTACACCGTAAATATATGATACCATAAAGGCTACGATTTCAAAAGTTTCTCTTACATTACTGGCACTGAGTTCAAGTGAATAAAAGCCAACAGCAAAGACACTAAAGATAAATATAAATTTTGGAATATTATCCACAAAAAACTGGGTTAGCCAACTAATCACATTTACTTTAGCCATATTATAAGTAGATTTTTTCAGTCTATTGAGCTGACTATGGGTTGCAAAAATAGAGCGGATATAACTGTTTTGAATAACTGATTCAGTGGTAATCTGTGCTAATTGGTCCTCAGAAAGTATAACCTGTGGTTCGATAAAATCTGAAATCAAAAATTTACCCAAAAACGCTGAAGATATAATCAAAAAGATAAAAATCATGACAATACCACCAAGGATAAAATCAAAGCTAAAAGCTAAAACAACCACAGCTGAAACTGAAACCATATAAACAAATATGTTATAAAAAAACGCGTCCATAAAAGACTCAATACATCTGACAGAGCGATCAATTTTTGCTAACAGTTTACCACTCTCTCTTTGAACATGTTTTACTGGGTCAGTTTTGAGCACAGCATCTACCATACTATATTGTGTTGATTGCATAAAACTAGCGATAGAAGAGACATAAATTGAGATGGCTAAAAAGTCAGCAATAGATATCACAGCCAAGGCTATAACAAAATAAACTAGATAATCTAGTCGTTGGTTTAGAAAAATATAGGATAAGAAAAAGGGAATTAATACATTGAATACCTCTCGAAAGCCTTGTACTAGCATTACCGGGATATAATAATTCCAATTTTGTAGTACAAATCTATACCATTTTTTATCTAAATCGAGATTCTGGACTTTGACTGTTCGTAATTTATCTAAAACAAGTGAGAATTTACTAATAAAGCTCGATTGGCTGACGGTTTGAGTTTTCATATATAAAGTTTTTCCTGCTTATGTATTTACCTAAAGTAAAATTTTCTTTACTTGCAAGGAATTTAAAAAATTGTTTATATTTATTAGAATGAGACTTAATCAATATATTGCTAAAAATACAGGCATATCAAGAAGAAAAGGTGATGAAGTTATCAGTAAAGGCTGGGTCAAAGTCAATGGGGAAATTGCTAGCCTTGGAGTCCAAGTAGATGAAAACACCAATGTTTCAATATTTAACGGTTGGTCATGGAAAGATCTCAGTCCAAAAGCTGATACCAATTCAGTGCTATTGATGTACAAACCAGCAGAAGTAATGACAACACGCGATGATCCAGAGGGAAGGAAAATTATTTATGATCTTTTGCCTGAGAAATACAAAGACTTCAAAACCGCTGGAAGACTTGATTTTATGAGTGAGGGGCTACTAGTTCTTAGTGAAAATGGGCATCTGATACTGTCTATGACCCATCCAAAGTTTAAAACCCAAAAGGTTTATTTGGTAGGACTGCAAAGAGAATTAACAGACAAACAAATCGATGAAGCAAAATCTGGGGAAATGGAAATTGAAGGGTACAAATTAAATCCGGTAAAGATTGAAAAGACAGGGATCGATAAGTATTTGTATCTGAATCCTGATCGAAGAGTGTTTTGGTACGAATTTACTTTATCAGAAGGGCGAAACAGGCAAATTAGAAAAATGGCTACAGCTTTTGGAAGCGGAGTTCACCGCCTTATCAGGATCAGTCATGGAATGTTTAAGCTGACTCCTGAGATTAAGAATAAAGGTTTTGTAGAGACTGGGATGTTGGAGCAATAATAATTGGTGTACCACTAATGACTTTCATATAACCAAATTGTGTGCTATGGTTAAGAAATGGAAGTAAATCCATCACAAAATGAAGCTCAATCTGTCAGAATCAGTTCTGTACTTACTTCTTTGGAGTCGTTACCCGATGCAAAAAAAATGGACTTAAAAACAGTCTATTCGATTATAAAAAGACTTCCAAGCCAAGACTATATAAAATTCTGTTATATATTTAAAAATTGGAAACAAGCCTTAAACAACCCAAACCCTAACTATTTTGAAGCTCTTAGAATTGCTAAATTAAAGGATCCAAAAAGTGGATTAATTGTTGGATTAAACGCTGAAAAAGGTGATGCTAGAGCTATCGTATTAAACCCAGAAAATGAAGATAAAATTAGAAAAGAAGCAAAGCTAAAAATAGCAAAAATCCAAAAAGAGCTTGAAATAGCTGAGTGTGAGAGGACGCGAG
>JBBSJV010000106.1:0-4089 GCA_038256935.1 Patescibacteria group bacterium | reverse complement strand
ATCGCAAGAAAAATCCTCCCTACATACCAAAGTGGAAATAGATCTTTTTCTTGTAGTTGCATATTCATCCAGTATTGATCTTTTGAAATAACACTGCTTAAAGGCTGTTTAAATAATTCCATTAAGCGCTTTATATCTATTTTATGGGTCATATGTAGATTTTGAGAATCCATATCATTTTGCAAATGCTGCCAATTAATTTCGCTACTTACGAGCATACAGGGCACTGGGTGGGGATCGTGCTCAGTATTAATCTGACCACCATCTGTTGGACCAACAAGTTCAATATTACCATGATCAGCTGTAATTAAAATTTCGAGATTACCCTTATCAACGTATGGAAGGAACTTTTGAAGCTGTTTATCAATTGTTTCAACTGCAATTTTACAGGCCTCAATGTCTCCAGTGTGGCCCACCATGTCTGGATTTGCAAAATTTACAATGATATAATCATATTTGCCAATCCCATTTTCTACTATATAATCAGCAATTTCAACTGCTCTCATCTCTGGTTTTTCAGCATGTGAAGCTACTTTGTAAGAGTCAAAAACCTTCCAATCCTCCCCTTGCGATTTCTCATCTTTTCCCCCGTTTATAAAGTAAGTTACGTGATTGTACTTTTCGGTCTCTGCAATGTGTAGCTGAGTTTTACCTGATTTTTCAATAGCTTTTGAAAGGGTATTTTCTACAGGTTTAAATTTGAAAACTGGGTAGTAGCTAACTGTAATTATAGATTCCTTGGAAGAGTAGTCAAATTCCAAATCCTTAAATTTTGCTATACCATAGTCATTGTTGGTAAGCATTAATAAGTCTAAATTGTATTGCTTATTTAATGATAAATAAAATTCTGTAATTTGTTTGATCCTGTCAGTTCTAAAGTTCAAGAAATAAATGGTATCTGATGGTTTTACCCCTTGATCATTGCCTGAAATAAGACACTTTACAGGTTCTAGGTATTCATCGTAGACTTGGGATTCATAGGATTTTACTACATATTTTGCCAAATTTTGTATCTGCATATTTAGATCAGCTTCTTGTGAATGGATTGTATTTGGATCTATGTGCTCTAGTTTACTAAGTATATTTTCAGGACCTAACTCTTGGTTGATTATTTTTTCAGTAATGTCATTATGTAACTGGACGCTTAAATTTTTATAAACCCTGTCCCAATTTTTATCTCGATCCATCCCCCAATACCTTCCTGAAACCGAAGCAATGATGATTTTGGATCTAAGCTTGGGCTCTAATGAGTCACTAAATTCATTCATTACGCTTATAAATGAGTCTCTACTGGAGTCTCTTCCGTCACTAAATAGATGCAAATAAATCTTTTCAAATTCACACTTAGAACCAAGTGTGATAGCAGCTTTCAGATGCCTGAGATCAGAATGCACTCGCCCGCTACTAAATAGTGTCATCAAGTGTAGATTAGTAGATGGATTTTGCTCTTTTCTAGTTTGAAAAAGTATTTGCGGATCCAAAACTTGGTTTTGTGAGGATTCATTTATTTTGTAACCCCTACCCGCTGACTGGGTGATTTCATAGCTAAGCTGAGGAACTAGTCCAAGACCTCCAATATTCATATGCCCTACTTCAGAATTTCCTACAATAGAATCTTCTTGGCCCACCTTTTCTCCATCAGCATTAAGGGCTATCCAGGGGTAAGTATTGAATAAATGGTCAATTGTGGGTGTATTTGCTAGATAAATAGAGTTGTTTGGGGAGGGCTTTGCTAGACCAAATCCGTCTAAAATACAAAGCATCTTGGTTTTTATAGGCATAAAATAATATATGAACTATTTAAGTATAACTTAACTGGATTTATTGTCTAGAGCAAAGAGGCATTAAATATTTAGTTTGACATATATGGTGATATAGGACGATAATATTTTAAATTACATGATTTTAATGTCTTTTTTCAAAAAATTATTTCCACCGATTTTATCTATCACTTTTTGTGCAGTAACATCTATAATAATATATTTTACTAATTGAAGTTTAACAGCTGGTTTTAGATTTATTCTAATATATCTTTGGCTTGCAGTTTTAATTCTTAGTTTGCCCATCTTCTATAAATTTTTAAAAAATAAATTATTATTTGGGGCCATAATTATCTCTAGTTTAGCAATCTTACTGCAATTATTTTGGTTTGGCCATAGCCGTTATAATTTTTATCAAAATACAATAAAAGGTACCAATGACCATTTGATAGTAGGTTTTAGAAATGAATCAGAGATTCTAAATTTGGTAAGAAGAAATAAAATTGCTGGAGTATATTTTACTTCAAGAAACGTACATAACAAAACAAAAGACGAGATTAAAGAATTTATTCAAAAACTCCAAGATGAAAGAAGTAAGTACTCGGAAAATAAGCTACTAATTATGGCTGATCAAGAGGGTGGTATCGTATCTCATCTGAGCCCTCCACTGACTAAGACAATCTCAATCAAAGATGCTTGGCAAAATGGTTCAATGTTAGAAATTGCTGATATTCATGGACAAGAAATGAAAGAATTAGGGTTTAATATAAATTTGGGACCAGTGGCAGATCTAGACAGTGCATATGGTGCTGGGGGCTATTCGCAAATTTCAAGTCGCAGTGTATCTGGTAAAGCTAGTGATGTAAACGAGGCAGCTAAACAGTACTGTATGGGACTATCTAAGTATAAAATTAGCTGTACACTAAAGCATTTTCCTGGAATCGGAGAAGTACCACAAGATACACATTTTGAGCTTGGTAGAATTGAGAAAGATTATGATGACTTGTCATATCAAACTAGTGCCTTTACTAGCCCAGGTGTAGATCATTACGTCATGTTTAGCCATGTTTTAATCACATCGATAGATCCTGATCACCCTGCATCGGTCTCACAAAAGGTTGTAAAATATTTCAAAGAAATTAATCAGAGCGCAAAAATTATTACTGATGATATCTCAATGCTGCCAATAAGCAAGAACATTGGTACCAAGAAAGCTTATCTTCAAAGCATCGAAGCTGGGGTCGATTATGTTCTTATAAGTTATGATAAAGATTTAATTTACCTTTTGTCGGATTAACCTGATGGTCAATTGTGGGAGTGTTGCAAGTTAAATGGCATTATTTGCGATGGTTTAGAAATTTCAAATCCATCATTGATACAAAACATTTTGGTTTTTACTGACATAAAGGTTATAATACAAGTCCAGCTGACTACGGCATAAGATTTAATCACTTGAATTTAGTTAGCAACCTCAATGGTAGGTTGACAGTTTTATAATTTTTTCTAATATTAGCAATGTAGGTATTAGTTTGCTAACCTACTAAAATTAAAATTATATATTATTATGTCACGAAATATGTTAACCCTTATCGATCAATTATTCGACGATGGAATCAGACCAATTACCAATCAATCAATTTCTAGACTAGTTGGTACGACTCCCGCTATCAATGTGTATGAATTCGACAATCGCTATGAGATCACAGTCACCGTTCCTGGTTTGGACGTTTCCAAGCTTGATATTGAACTTGATGATAATGTCTTGAGTGTGAGTTATGATCATGAAGAAGGGGCAGACTCAAAGGCTGAAGCTGGAAACCTAATCCGCCATGAATACTCTCACTTTAGCTTCAATAGATCAGTAGCATTACCTAAAAATATCCAAACTGACAATGTAGAGGCTAGTTGTGAAAATGGTATTTTAAATATCACAGTTCACAAATCTCCTGAGTCTCAACCTAAAAAGATCAAGATTACTTTGTAATATTCTCAAGAAATAGAAGTTTTTCCCATATTAATTATGGGGACTTTTTTTTGCTTAAACAAATTTTTCAGAGTATATATTATATTATATACTGAGCCTATACAGGTTTAATAATAAAGATATTCATATTATTTACTTGATAATTAGTTTATGTTAGTAAAGTATATATTAATATATGGAAAATTTAGGCAAAGCCTCAAGTGGTGAAATACCCTTAAAATTAATAACAAAACTCACCAACAATTAAAAGCCCTTTTATCGGGTAATCCAGATTTTACTCCAGGATAAAAAGAATACAATGTAATATTTGGAGATGGTGATCTTCCATTAGAAGTTGGTTTTGCT
>JBBSJV010000105.1:0-4115 GCA_038256935.1 Patescibacteria group bacterium | reverse complement strand
CCGGATTTGGTCTGAATCCAAAAGGGCTAGGATTTCAAAAGGACTAGGAGATTTTACTTTACCTGATAATTTGACTCTCAGTGGCCACAAGAAGTTTCCTGCTTGGTAGTCGTTTTGGCTTAACCAGTTTTTTACTATATCTTCCCATTTTTTAACTATATCTATAAATTTATCTATTTGTAAAGGTTTTGTTTCTTTGTTTAAGGTATTTGTATAGTTTTCTACTTCATCCAATTTGGATATTACAAACTCTGATATTTGTTGCAAATTATCCAAACTTTCTTGAAGACTAATTTTTTTCCACTTTACGTCCTCGTTTAGTGGCTTTTGATAGTTAAAAATACAATCAGATTCTAGTCCAATATCAGTAAGTAGAGTAACTCGGTTTTTATCTAATATATAAGGTAGATTGTTAGAGTCGATTTCAAAATCAGGCTTTAGTTTTTGTGCTCTATCAATAAATTCTTCAAGGCTAAGCATCTTGATATATTCACGGTTAAACCAATCCAGTTTCTTAAAATTAATTCTAGCTGGAGATTTAGATAGTTTATCAATGCTAAAGTCAACTGCAAGGTTATCAAGTAATTTTTCCAGTCTTTGCGCAAAAGGCAGTTCAAAATCTTCCTTGTTTAAATACAGCTCCTTATCTGTCCCTGGATTCCAGCCCAAAAAGGCTAGATAATTAACAACTGCTTCGGGTAAATATCCTTTATCAAGATAATCTTGCATGTTAACGTTACCATCTCTTTTACTCATTTTCTTATTGCCAGTCTCTCCTAAGATAAATGATAGGTGCAAATACTCAGGTACATTTTTCCCATTTTTGGTTTCCATTACTATCTCACAATCCTCCCACATAGTTTGAAACAGCATCACGTGGCGAGCAAGACTTGGCATCCACTCCTGAGCCCTGATTACAAGACTAGTTTGCATCAAATAATCATCCACGACATGGGCTAAGGCATAGGTTGGAAAACCATCGGATTTGAGGATAGTAAAATCTTCCTCTAGCGATAAATCGATTTTTACTTTACCTAAGAGTTCATCAAAGACTTGGATAGTTTCAGGTCTTTGCAGTCTAAAACGAAGGGTAGGACGGTTATCATCTTTTAACCCCTGCTCTACTGACTGATACATTTTCTCTTCCCCAACTTTTTCAATATTAAACTTGTAATAATCAATAGCAGATTTGGTGACATCTTTGATTTTTTTGAGTTCTTCTTTCTCTTCTATTGTTTCGAAGGCCCAATACCCTGCCCTCATATCAATTAATTTTTGAGCGTATTTGTGATACAGTTCTAGCCGTTCAGATTGGATATATGGACCAAAATCACCTTGCTGATAGACATTGTAAAATTCATTAAAGCCTTTTTGAGTATCCTGCAATGTAACACCTTCTTTAGCTGCTAGTCCAAGACCTTCCAAGGCTGTGAGCAAATTTACGACCGCATCACCTTGCAAGCGTTTTTGATCCGTATCTTCAATTCTGAGAAACCATTGCCCTTGATTGTGCCTGGTAATGAGATCTGTAAATAAGACGGTGCGGGCAGTACCGAGGTGCAGATAACCGGTCGGGGATGGGGCTTGTCTAGTTCTAAAGATTTTGCTATTCATATAAAATAAGGATAAATTTTGACAGATTCCAAGAAGCTGACTTGTATTCTATCCTTGGCTTCACTAAGGCCATTTGTCAAACAAAGAAAAATACAAATTAAAACTTGCAAGATAACTTAAAACTAATTATTATTTAATCATATGGCTAAAACAGTAGTATTCGTGGGGGCTTTTCGAAAAGCCTATTTGGACTATTTTGTAGAGAAAGGTTATATAGTAGGTCTTTTTGCCGATAAGGAGAGCTTGGAATACAAGAAAATGTATGAAGAAAATGATCCTAAGGTGTTCAATCAATTCTTGTTTATTATTCCAATAGATTTTTCATCTCGTAAAAATATTTTAAAATCAATTAGTGGTTTCCACTTTGAAGAAAATACTCTATTATACAATTTCTTTGATAGATATACCTTACCAACAGCTTATATCGCTGATTACATAAAACTGAAACAGTCAAAGACTTTATCAATTCCACTTGCCAGAAATGCCACTGATAAGGTCTTCCAACGTAAAGTTTTTGCAGAGCGACACCCTGAAATAACTCCTCACTTTAGAAAAATTAGTAATTTTCACTCAGCCTATACATTTGTTCGTAAATACGGCTTTCCAGTAATAGTAAAACCATCAGGACTATCTCAATCACAGCTAGTAAATGTTTGTACCAATCTTGAAGAGTTAATTCAAAGAGTCAGCTACGTTTTTGATCACATTGAAGAAGTTTACAAACAAAATCGAGTTACTAGAGCTCCAAAAGTAATTATCGAGCAGTATATTAAAGGCCAGCAATACTCTGTTGACTCTTATGTTGATCATGATGGCAATATTGCCCACACACCAATTTGTACTCAAGTCATTGGTTACGATATTGGTCAAAATAACTTTGAAACATTGTATTCAACTTATACAAATGAACTCAATCAATCCCAAAAAGATATAATTTTTAACACAGTTTCTAAGGCCATTCAATCTCTCAATGTCAAAGGCAACCCTACACACACTGAAGTTAGATTAAGCGATGATGGTATTTGTAAGGTAGTTGAGGTCAATGTAAGAACAGGAGGTTACAGAGCGACAATGCTTGAACACAGCTATGGTATAGATCATGTTAGTAATGCCATTAAAACTTATCTTAATGAACCAGTAGAGATAAGTGATGAATTTTTAGCTCACACTTCAGCGCCACAATTTTGGGCCAAAGAAGAGGGTATTTTACTAAGCGTGGAGGGGCTAGAAGAAGTTTACAAACTAAAAAGCTATAAAGCAGGACACCCGAATATTGAGATTGGTAAACACGTAGGCCCAGCTGATCTTGGATATCCAAAACTGGTTCATCTTATTCTTTCACACGAAAATAAAGAGCAATTATTTAATGACATAGCTAGGGCTAGAGAGCTGATTAAAGTTAATGTTGAACCAATTAAGAAAAATACTGAAGACTACGGTTATTAATATTTATTTTTTGGCCAGAACATTAAATGATATATTAACATTAATACCTAATAAGATACTTTTCCAGCATAAAATGAGATCAAAATACGCAATAATTAGTGATAGAGTTCTGACAGTCAGTTTAGTTAAAGAATATATCGAGCAAAAAGATATTAGCTTGTTTAGTTATGTAGATCTAGTATTTAAGAATGGGCAGTTTTATTTAGGAGATACTGTAGTAACAGATTTTGAAAAAATAGTAATCCTTGGTTTTCTCTCATACTCTCATCAAATTCCTTTTTTAGATGATAAGAAAATAAACCTAGTTCAGTTTAATCAACTAATATCCCCGTTTTATAGAACTCACAAAAAAATGATTCATTTTATAGGTTACCCTTATTTTACCAATAAATTAGATATTTATTTAAGGCTAAAAGATAAACTGAAAAATACTTATCATATACCAACATACCTTGCCACTAAAAAAGAGGATATCGATGAATTAGATTTAGAAAATGATTTTGAGTTTGTGGTTAAACCAGTAAGAGGGTCCTCAGGAAATAGCGTTTCAAAAGTCAGCAAAAATCAAATATACAACACTCAACTAAACAATCAATCAAACTTCCCATTTATAATACAAAAACTAATTCTAAATAGCTCTGAAATAAGAGTTATCATCACCGAATCAGAACATGTAGTGACAATCAAAAAAACCAAAGGAGAGTCTAGTTTTTTAAATAATCTTTGCAAAGGTGCTAAGTTTGAAAAAATCGAACCAATCCAATCTTTAGTAGATGAAGCTATTCTAATTTGTCAGATTCTAGAATTAGACACCGGAGCAATAGATTTTCTATATAACAGCGAGGAAGAAAAATATTATTTCATAGAGGCAAATACTATAATTAGTTATGCAAAAACAAATGAGATTGTCGGCTTTAATATACTTGCAAAACAGTTTGATATAATTTTTAATAATTAAATTAAATTAATTACTCCTCCTTCCCAAAAACCTGTACCACATAAATCGTTGGATTCCCGTTTAATTCTCCTTTTCTGATCCCTACCCCAGTTTCATT
>JBBSJV010000104.1:0-4361 GCA_038256935.1 Patescibacteria group bacterium | reverse complement strand
CGTAATTTATTAATCAAAGAAACAACCCTTTTTTCTACTTGCTGATCTATAGAGTTTTGCAAAGCCTCTTTTTCACTCTTTAGCTGATTAATTAATTTGGACTGATTTTCGATGATCTGTTGTTTTATTTCTAAAGCCTCTTTGATTTGTTGGCTATATCCTTCCAGTATATCTGATTTAAAACGGATTTGTTCGTTGGCTATAAAAGAGATCAATGAACCAATGGTTCTGTTATTGTGATCTTTAATCGGAGAAACCCTAAAGATGTCACTCTTTTTCTTAAAAAATGTTCGTATTTGTGATCTCGATACTCCAAATCTTCGTTCAAGATGTGCTTGGGTAGTAACGCACTGCCCCCTATCTAAAGGAACCTTAAACGATCCCTTATTGAAATAATACACAGAATCACCCCAGTTTGCACGGGCTTTGAGAAATTCTATTATTTTATGTTCTTTGGAGGGGATCATCTATCAATATAGTGATAGTGCCCTACTCGACTGAATTTGGGTATGAAGAATCACCTCCGAAGAGGTGACGCCCACACATATTATTTGGTTGATTAATTTATACAATAAAATACTCAACCTGTCAAGCAAGTCACCTTTATAAATGTAATTGAATGACCAGCCCTATTATAACCAAATAATATGTGTGGGCTAGGATTCAATTACTACTATTGTAAAATGTATTTAGTATGATTGTCAAGAATAATTTGTATTTAATCATAAGCAAGCTAAACAAGTGCCGTCACTACCGCCGTCACTATAGACGGCACAACCGACGGCACAACTTAGACTTGTGCCGTCACTATAGACGGCGTACCGTGCCGTCACTACCGCCGTCACAGACCCGTAACCCCTAATCAATGGTGTTGACTTGTGCCGTCGCTACCGCCGTCACTATAGACGGCATACCGTGCCGTCACTACCGCCGTCACGTAATTTGTAGCAGATTAGTACCCTTGATTTATAAAAAACATACGCAACGATTAGTTGATATCTTCTACATTTCGGAAAGAATATTACCGCCCTACCCTATAATTATAGTAAAAAAACAACTGAAGTACAGTTGTTTTATGTATGGTGGCTATAATTTAAACATTACATCCAGAAATCATCCTTGGAAGCTTTAATGTATCTTTCTAAGATATCTTGAGAATGGTTATCAACCATATATTTGGCACAAATCCTGATCAACTTACTGACACTTAGTTTAGAGTATTTAATATCCTTATTACCTGTTATTAATTCAAAGAAATCTTCAATAGCTTTTTTTTCAGCTGTCGTCATCCTTACTGTCATTTTTTCAGATGTATCTGCATTACTATTCACGCCCTTAATAATTTTATCCAGACTTGTGACAGCTAGTGATTTTTTACTCACTGTCTTTGTCTCTGATTTACTAGACTTGTTCGGTGATTCTATGCCGTCACTACCGCCGTCACTTGCGACGGCACTGGGTATGGGCTTATCCTCGTTAGATGAAGGCTCTCTATCTTTTTGTTTATGGAAAAAGGCGCTAGATTTCAATTCATTAACCAAATTAGAAGGAGGTACTACCTTTTTGCTCATATACTAAATACTTCTTTGATTAGCTTTATATAGGCATTAGATCCAGCAGACTTTGGAGCATAAGTGTGAATGTCTTGTTGACTCATGTGAGCATCTCGAAGGTCAGTATTTCTTGGAATGATAGTATCAAACACAGCTTCCCCATAAGTTTGTCTAAGTAGGCGAATAGAAGTTTTGCTATTAATTGTTGGATCGCTCATTGTAAACAACAATCCTAGTAGCTCAAAATCAGGATTAAAGTTTTCCTGGACTTGTTGCATTGTTTTGGTTATTTGATTGATTGAATCAAGTTCAAAATACCCTGGGCTCGTCACAACTACGAGTCTATCTGAAGCGGTGAATGCGTTTAAAGTAAGCCAAGAAAGGGCAGGGGGGCAGTCTATGAATATGAAGTCATAATTACTTTTTACCTTGTCTAACTCATTCTTTAACCGGGCTTCTCGGTGATCCATTGCAGTTGTAAGCTCAATGTCTGTATTTGAAAGAAGAATATGTGAAGGAACGACATCCAGATTCTCTATACTCGATGATCGTATAGCTAAAGGCTTTTTATCGAGGATAGTAGCGCAAATAGATTTTGCTGATGTGATGTCCTGATAATCTTTTAATAGAACTTTTGAGGAGTTAGCCTGACTGTCAATGTCGATGAGTAAGACTTTCTTTCCCCTTTGGGCTAACGCAGTAGCTAAGGATATAGATGTGGTTGTCTTACCAGTACCACCTTTTTGAGATGCAATGGATATAATCATATTACGTTTAATTAGTTTGGAGCCAAGACAGGTTAACCAAATTTATTACGACCAATTTTATGATTAAAATTGATAATTGTAATGTCTCTAAATTATCTTTACTTGTCAACTAAACTTGATCTACTGGTGTCGGTGCTACTATTTGACATAATCTTTGTTAACAAATAACTTCACATATGTTAACAAGTAAGTTCACAATAGATTATGAGTAAGAGTACCAATGTTAACAAAGTTGTTAATAAAAATAATGAATTTGTTAACAAAGATGTTAACAAGAATTTTTTATCAGTCCAAGAGATAGCGACTAGGGCAGGGGTACATCCCAATACAGTTAGAAATAAGTGTTTAGAGGAAAGACCAGATAATAGATACATTAAAACGGATGGTAATAAAAAGGTGATTCAAGCTGAGTATGCTTCAGAAAGACTAGGGATAGATGTTAACATATTGTTAACAAAAAAACAACCTAGTGTTAACAAAAGTTTTGATGGAATCGATGTTAACAAACGCGGTTCTGATGTTAACATATTGTTAACAAATGCTAAAGATGAAGTTATATCAACCCTTAAAGAAGAGAATAAATCACTTAAAGAGCAGCTTGCCATGAAAGACAGTCAGATTAATGCTGTATTATCTGAACTATCTGAATCGAGAAATCAATCAAACGTGATTCTGAAGAATATTCAAGATAATTTCTTACCAATTATTGAAAGTCAGCAGAATTTGTTAGAGAGTAGGGAAGTTGAGGACGAAAAGAAAGGCTGGTGGCCTTTCAGTTCTTAGATTTTTCTTCCCCCGTTCACACAATCATTTCTCAGCTACGCTGATTCCGCTTCACCGAAACAGTCCTATGGACACTTTCGATTTGAGTACCTCAAATTATGTTCTCTCCACCCTTTAGGCAAATGATAGTATTCTCTCCCGCCCACCCTTTCTCTAATACCCTGTCAAGGCGTCTTAAGATATTCCATTCCAACCCCCGCCACCACTCCATACCATAAGAGCCTCTGACAGGGAATTAGATATTCTTTAGAATATCAGTACTATGGCTTTTAGTTTTTATGGTTATTTAGATCAAGATTGGATTGATTCTAAAATACAAGAATATGGTATATACTCAGGAGATATTATTGAGATTGTAGAAGAGCTTTGCTTTCATGCGAAGTCTATTCTTGATAGTCCTAATCCTGTCATTTATGCCCTGCTTGATTGTATAGCAAGGCAATTATTTGAAACTGATGAGGTTCAAGAATTGTCTGATGGAATCAAAGAACAATTTTTTAGTAGTGTATATGAAACGTTCTTTGTGAATTGCCTTGATTCTCATATGGATCCTTGTGATGTTGTAGACAAGATGAAAGATGAGATTATTAAAGATCTTAAAGAATCATTTCCAGAACTTACAACTCAAGAGATTGATTGCAAATACAAACAACTGCTTGATAAATGTAGTGAGTATTCTTTTTAAGGGCATCGAGCCCTCAAAACGAGCCCCCGCCCCTCCTGCGCCCCCAGGGGCTACCTCCGAAGAAATATAGTTAATGGTTTAAGCAAGTTTAAAATTTAACAGTTAAATAGATTGAAGATAATCGTCTAATTGGTCAATTTCGGACTTACCCCTCACGGTTTGTTCTCTGTTACTCATTTTTTCTTGCCCAACTTCAGCATAAGTCAAACCCTCCGACCAACTTGGAACCACGATTTGCCACAAGGGGCTCCATGCATTTTTGGGTAATTCCCCTCTAACCTCGGTTGCTAATTGGCATATATTGCCTTTATTTGAAAATACTTTTTCTTGCTCTCTATCATGTATTGATACACTACCAACGAAATAGCAACTACGGTCTTTAACTTCACTCATTAATTTTAGTATTCCTTCAACACCAACAGTTTCTAAAATATACTTTATATAAGGCCCAGGAAAATTATTAAGACTTGGGATTATAAAACCTGTATCGTGGACTATGACTGTTTCTCCAACCAACCCAAAAGCCGACGAAGCTTTTATTTTTACTATTTCTTCAACAGAGTCTGCCTGTGG
>JBBSJV010000103.1:0-4385 GCA_038256935.1 Patescibacteria group bacterium | reverse complement strand
GAAAATTCCCCTCTTGAGGGGTGGCCTGCAACGCAGGACGGGGTGGATACTACCAGCCTCTCCGATCCGCTTGACCAGTCTGGAACAAGTCCAGCCAATCAAGCTGACATGGGCCTTTCCCCATGTATCCTTACAAACTCCCTCTTCAAACCAACCACAATCACTAGTAACATCTACGAAACAGTAGGGGATAAAAATCAAGGGTGCGAGTTTGGACTTGCTCCAAACGTTACCCCTGGGCCCGACTGTGCTACTACAATTGGAAGCATCTACTCAGAAACCCTAACTTTGTATCACGATACAGATAATCCAGACGATCATTACATCAAATCAATGAATGATAGAAATGGATCTGTAGCCTTTTTCCCGTTTGATTCAATAACGAGAACAACAGCTGTAAATACTGAGCACATTGGTGAAAGACTAAGTGATGTGCAGCACCAATTAAATAGAACAGTAAATACTAAATCTCAAGAAAGAATTAATCTAAATCCAAACCCAAACAAATATCAAGATCAATTTACTAAGATTACTCAAAATTCATATGAAGGAACAGGCTGGAGTCCTCATAATCTTGGAAAACAGCAAAGAGATGAATTAGACTCAAACTGCATTACCATGATAGGTAGGAGAAGAACTGGAGTATGCGATGACGGTGTCTATGAAGTAAAAATGAGAATGGTTGATACTGCTGGAAACCTTGGAGACTGGGACAGTGAAAACATAGAAAGAGATACCACAAATCCTGCTAAACCTGAAATTGCAGTCAGCAAGAATGGTGATATCGTAGCTGAGTATTTATCCCTTTCGATTGCAAGTGAAGGCAGAAGTACAGCTGATGTACAAATTACTAATGAATCTAATGGACTCACTATACCTAGATCCTACTATTTGGGAGAAAGTGGAGATTTTTCAACCACCAACCTTATTGGGCTTTTAGATTGTGGGGAAACAACCTATACAATTAGAGTCAAAATTATTGATAGAGCAGGAAATATTGGTGAAGAAGCAGTGGCTACAATTACCACATATGAGTGTCCAAGTTGTGGTGGTATTGGACTTGAACCACTTAGAGGAACTTACAGCATTACTAACTATTTTGGTTTCTATACCAGAAGGCCAAATATTCCTCACTATGGAGTAGACTACATTCAGTATTCAGGAGCACCAATTTATTCTATCAAAGAAGGCAGAGTGCTTTACGCTAACTACGGCTTTACGGACGATTATGGAAAATCATTTGAATCAAGTGATCCCAACAAAAGAAATGGTGGAGGTTACGGAAATTATGTCATGATAGATCATGGAAACGGTGTAATTGCAATATACGCTCATCTCAAAGCAGAAGCCTTTAATACTGTAAACACAGGTGATATTGTACCGCAAGGAAAAGTAATTGGAAGGATGGGAAGTACTGGTTTCTCAACTGGAGCTCATCTACACTATGAAATCAGAGTCAATGGGAAAAAAGTAGACCCTCTCAAAGTCTTTGATAAAGAAGGTGAATCAAGGAGAAACCTAAATGCAGAACAAGCAGTGAGATTTGGTTGCACAGAAATCACTGATGAAGATGAAAACTCTTATCCTGAAATCCCAGAAGCAGAAGCAAGGGCTATTCTAGAAGAATTTAAAGCCAATAACATGGTAAATTCTGAAACTGAATACCAAAAAGATATACAATTATGGTGCGGGGTCTGGTGGCAAGATCTGGGCAACTTCAAGCAAAAGAACGGTAATAATGGCTTTGATGGAGGTATCTTTATTAACCCATATACTAGAAAAGCACAAATAGTCCAAAACAACATTTTCTGGAAATACTACTTTGACGGCGGGCCATGTAGCGCAGTAGGAGTACCAAGAGAAAGTGAAAAAAGATCCTTTGTAAGATTAGACTCCAAAGCCCAACTATTAAGTGGTTATTACCAAATGTTTGAAAAGGGAAGAAGTACTAGTAATGCTATATATTATTACAAACATAAAGGAAGTAGTGAAGACACAGCAGTGTCCACAGTTAGAAAACCAGCTGTGGAATACCATATGGTAGGTGGCTCAGCAAGTAGTTACAAATTTGCAGTTTCTGATACTGGCCCAACTAGTGGTGACGATAAATATTGTTATCAAAGTTTTGAAGGGGGCGAGATTAATTTGTGTAGTGATAGTGAAGCTACAGGTACTCAATATGATGATAACTCTCTCGTAGATGAGTTTAATAGGCTGATGTTGGAAGCATCTGATAGTAGTGAAAGAAACGTAGGTGATGCACTGGGTCAGTTGTGGGAAAAATACAAGGAATTCCAACATAGAACCTACAAATACTACTCAGAACCATATGAAAACATTTCGAAATGTAACTGGTATGACGCAGTCTGTATCTCATCAAATCTTGCTGAATCAATAAATAGATTGATGGATCTACAAATCAAAAGACAAGAAGGAATGATAAAAGGGGTAATTGATGGGGGTATAGCCATAGTAGTGGATGCTTGGGAGTCAATTGTGGCTGTATTTAATGGAATTATGAGTCTACTAAAACAAGTCCATAAACTGATCTTTAACTTTGAGGAATTCAAAAAAGATCTTGATAATCAGTGGAATTCAATTGTGGATTTATGGAATAAATTGACGGGTAGGGAGTTTTGGGAGACGGCCTTAGTTGGTATGATAGATAAAATTGGAGAAATGTTAACTAAATCTCTACCTCAGATGTATTATGACATGGGCTACACCAACGGTAGACTAGTACCAGAGATTGCACTAGGGCTTTTAACAGGATCAGGATCTCTATGGGCAAAGGTAGGAGTTTATGTTGCTAAACTTGCTGCAAAAGTTCCATTACTATTAAAAGGTATAAATCTGTTAAGGGCATTTGTTGGAAGAACTTATGAAATCGTCAAAGGTGTTAAAATAGCCATAAAGATGGTAAGAGACAAAATTGTAATGGTTATAGATGATGTTATTAGGGCTGTAAAAGAAATTTCCCAAGCTCAACTTCAGAAACTATTAAATTTACTAATAAAACAACGTGATAAAGAATGGGTTCAATGGATGTACGACTTCAAAAGAACTGCATGTGCTTTAATTGTTTATGAGACTCAATCAGTTCCTCAAAATTATAGTTATAACCCCTTTGCACCCCTTAAAGTAAATGCTCAGTCATCAAATCAAGTATTTGTACCAGCGGGCGGAATACCTTTTGAGTCAAGGCCAATTGTAGATCCTAAAAATATGCCTAAAGGTATAAAACCTGGAGATACATACTATTTTCCTTCAGGAAGTGAAGGTGCAAAACTCGCACCAAATGGAATCAAGTTTGACAGTAAGGGCTATCCAGATTTTAGTCCATATGCTCATAATAATATTAAAATAGATGTACCAAATATGAAAGGAGTAAGTAGGCCATTTGGCGATGATTCAGACATTTTATTAGCAGATAAAATTGCTAAGCAAAATGGATTGAATATAGATGCTAATTATAGGAAAAAAAATAAACTTACATGGCATCATGCACCTGACGGCAGAACTATGGTTCTTGTTAGTACAGAAATTCACGGCAAAGTTACACATGCTGGAGGGGGTGCTTTAATAAGATTGTTTAGAGAAGGTAAAATTAAAATTTGTTAGCAAGTATGATTTATTTTCTCAGTAAATATCTAAAAGAGACATCAAGTCAAAATGTTTTTAGCAAGTTCAAAAACCTCAGCAGTGACTATAAATTTTTTCTTAAAGAAATTGGGGGTTTGTATTATGACAATTATATCAATTTAAAATTTACACCCATACTAATAAATAATTTTATTAGTGATAAATTCGACACTTCGTTAAATTATGATGAGATTTGGATAAACGTCTTTCTTGGTGAGTATGAAGATGATAAAGAATTGAAAATTGATGATAGAATACTATCGAAAGAAGAATATGATATTAATAGTTTTAAAGAATGGATAATTGAATTTGATCAGCAAGTTTTTTTGTTACCAATAGCAAGGTGCATTGATGATAATTCCACAATCTTAATTTGTATTAAAGAAAATGAAAATTATGTAAAAAATTCTATATATGGCTTTATAAATGATGCTTCAAATTATAGTAAACCAGAATCTTTGCCTTTACTGGCTAAATCTTTCACAGAATTCCTTAAGTTAATAATCGATCAAAATCCAAATATCGAGGGTTTGCAAGAAATTTATAATGAAATTTTAAATAATTAATATGTCTCAACTACAATCAAAATTTTTTTACAACTTAATTAAAACAATTGAACTCAAACTTCGTAATGATGAAAGTACTATCAATCTAAATGCAAATGAAGATAAGCTAGTTGATATTCTTATAAATTATGGAGCATTCTATGAGTACATAGATTATTCTGAATATGTCTATAGATT
>JBBSJV010000102.1:0-4396 GCA_038256935.1 Patescibacteria group bacterium | reverse complement strand
TTTTAATGACAGAATCTATGTGTCACCCTGAATTTATTTCAGGGTCTGTTACTTATATTAATAGAGAAAAGATACTGAAACGAGTTCAGTATGACAGATTAAAATTGTCAGCGAATAAATTGACACTTACAAGGATGACAAAGAAAATTATCACCGCAATTTCAAGGCTGTCACCGCGTATTCTCTGAGGGATCTAAAAAAATAATGTAAAAACCTAAATCACCCCAAACATTACTACCATATGAGGTATCAATATAACCGTAAAAAATAACAGATTCAGTCCACAAATTACCAGCATCAAGCTATTATAACGATAGGACTTACGCTCTAAATAATAGTTTATGATAAAGTTCAGTACTAAAAATACTGACAAATACAACCAAGTTGTATATAGATCTGGAATACGAGCAAAGTAGTTGCTAAGCCTTGCATTGGCTATTGCTGGGTTAACGTTATTAATATAAAACAACACAATGACTGTGCAAACTGTATAGTAGCCAATGATTGATACCCATGGCAATAACAAAGCTTTGGAGAAAAATTTTTTGGTTTCAAATCTTAATTCCTTGAAAATCTGTTTTTGATTGATACTGTTCACAGATTAGTTTTGCTGCAGTCCGATTATCTTGTCAACAATGCCATAATCCTTGGCCTCCATTGCAGAAAGGAAATAATCTCTGTCCATATCTTTAGAAACCTTTTCAAACGGTTGTCCAGTTTTGTCAGCCATAAACTGAGTCCCTTGTTCTTTGGTAAGTAATAATCTCTTAGCTCTGATTTCAACGTCGCTGGCTTGACCTGAAGCGCCTCCAAGAGGTTGGTGAATCATCACTTCAGCATTTGGTAAAATGTATCTTTTGCCTTTTGTACCATTAGCTAAGGTCAAACTCGCTGCACTAGCTGCAAGCCCTATACAAACAGTTGAAACATCAGGTTTGATCAGATTCATCGTATCAATTATTGACCACATGGCTGTGACCATGCCACCTCCACTATTGATATACATAGTGATGTCTTTTTCTGCATCTTCACTTTGCAAGAAAAGCAATTGAGATATGATCATACTAGCCATTTCATCATTGAATTCTCCTGTAAGCATCACAATTCTTTCATCTAACAATCTTGAAAAAATATCCATTGATCTTTCTCCATCTGCTGTTCTTTTGATTACCATTGGTACTAAAGGCATATTTTAATATAAATTTATTTGAGTTTAAAACTATTTCTCTAGCTTAGAGATTGCCATAAGAATTGTCAACCTTACTTCTTGGTTGCTAATATTAATTTACCTAAACACAATAAATCTATATCCCAAAAAATTGGTAACCATGCTAATAGCTGAACCTACTAGTTTTGTCATCAAAGCCCAGTTCTTATCATCTTTGACAAATTTAGCAGGTATGATCTTACAAACTATTTCTTGCAGTGTTATCTTGATCTGTTTAGAATTCAAGATTTGAATAGCTGTTGTAGAAATTGCAAGTGAAAATAAACTGACCAAAAAATACAAACCAAAGCCTCTACTTTCGCTGGTATCAGAAAATGTAAAATTGGAATTTAGAAAATAACTGACACTATTAGCGATGATAAATGAGATCATGTGAGCCACAGCTGGAGCATTAAGAGGAGACCATTTTGGCCATTTAAACTTGGAAAAAATACTTAAAATAATATAAAATATTATGTAATCAAAGACTGTATTCCAAACTCCAACTGCTACGTAGATACTTAAGCGAACTAACTCATTCATATATTAATCCTCAGATTGTGACTATAGATTTAAAATGTCAACTATGTATGGCTAATCCTTATATGACATAGACAACGTAGGCCACAAATGCCACCGCAACGTTTATGTATTAAAAGGCTTGCGAGTAATGCGTGCAAATACTCAGGTTAGATGGGGATTTGCTATAAAAGTAATTCTTATTTGAACGGAAAGCCGATATTATCAGTTACACCTGTGTAATATTGTTTCAATTTTCTATACCCACTTGCAATCACCTTGGTTGTATTTGCTTTCATTTCCTGAATCCTGCTTGGAATTTGTTCAGTTTTTTCATAGTTTTCCAAGCAATACTCGTAGATATCGATATGCTCTTTGACAACATCTTCTGGTTTGATATTTTCAGCTGCTTGTTTGGCTCCAATTGAGAGTCTTTCTAGCAGTTCAGCATCATTTATGATACTTTGGGCCATGTCAGTAAAATCTTGACCCTCTAGCTTGTACCCGTTAATACCATCCTCTAGTAAGTAGTCCACACTCATATCATCAACACTGAGAACAGGCAGGCCAAAATACATTGCTTCGAAAATATTTGTGGGTAGGTTTTCACTATAGGAAGTAAAGACAAAAACCTTAGAAACACTACACAAACTAGCAATCTCTGATCTATGATATTTACCAAAAAAGAGAATTTGTTTCTCCAGCCCCTTCTCCTTGGCTAAATCTATAAGATTATTTTCATATGGACCACCGCCAGCGATTAACAACTTTGCCTTAGGGTTTGTTAGTAAAATCGGCTCTAGTAAATCAATACTATTTCCAACCCCCTTTTCTATAGCTAATCTACAAAAACTTAAAAAAACAAAGTCGTCTTTTTTGATACCCAGATCAAGAATTTTGCAAACTACCTGATCGTCAATTGGGGTTTGTAGGGAATCCAGATTAGGAATATTTAAAATTTGTGAAATTGGTACTTTTACAGCCAGATCCAGCAAATAATTATACATCTTTTGTGATGGGGTAATAACGTGGTTGTAGTTATTTAGAACATCTTTGAAATACCTGCGAATAAAGGCTTTGTAGCCTGGAAATGGGAAATAATTGTAGGTTTCTACATGCGTATGAAAAGTATGCACTGCAGGAACACCTAGATTAAGTGCTATCATTGTAGTTTCAGCGCCACCCATTATGGTGTCATGGGAGTGAATAATATCGACTTTTTTTTCTCTAAAAAACTTGGTTGCTTGTTGGATAAATAAAAACGGAACCTTTAGATCGGGCGAGATCTCATCTGGAACTTTGGTGGAGCGAATATAAAATACATGCTCAGAATCAACTTCCAACCCTTCTATTTCAGGACAAGCAATGAAGACTTCGTGCCCTAGTTTTTCCATTTCTTTTTTTAGACTTTCAACAGCCACACTTACTCCGTTGATAACTGGTGGGTAAGTGTTGGTAAATATACCAATTTTCATAATATTTTAAAACCTAATCAATCTCAGAATCTAAATTTCAAGTTTATCTAAATATCAATTTCATATGGTAGCGGAGGTGGGAATTGAACCCACGACCTCAGGCTTATGAGTCCTGCGCTCTAACCAACTGAGCTACTCCGCCACAATAACTCTAATATGAACTGAAAACAAAGTTTTTGTCAAAAGCCTCACGGCGATTGAGAGAAGTGCTAAGCGATAGCTAAGCATGAACAGGTTGGATTTATTCCAGCCGAAACACCACGCGGCGAGCGAGGGTGCTAGTTTCTGCAAGAAACGAAACGAAGTGGCCCGACTTAACGGGTTCCCTAAAAATTAAGTATTAATTTGAAAGGGTGTTCTCGATCTGGACATTTTGATTCGTTTTAGAGGCGATTGAGAGAAAGGCAATGCGTAAGCATTAGCTAGAACAAATCGGACTTGCTCCGATCCTAGGGTGCTAGGCTTGTAACAAACCGACCGAATGGCGATAGGGCTTAACGGGTTCCCTACAAATTAAGAATTAATTTGAAAGGGTGTTCTTGATTGGGTCAGAATTTGGTCTTTCCCCGCCGGCGAGGCAAGGTGCAAGATTCGCAAAGAAACGAAACGAAGTGGCCTGATTTTACAGATTCTTTACAAATTAGATATTAATTATAAACCCTTGTACCAAACAAAATACTTATTACGCAAAGAAAATCTCCCATCATGGAGATAATTAGAAACTTCCACAAACCCTAAATCTTTCCAAGACTCTAACTCCTCATCATCAAAATCATGTGAATACCTGTAAGCAGTAACGTATTTGACCCAATCTAAGATATAGTCTCCTTTTTCAAGGTCATGTTTATCGATTTTAAAGTCTTTAAGGATTTTTAAACCATATTCCGTATCTAAATCTACAATTCTTTTGCGAAGCCTTTGCTCTCCCATAAAATTCCAAAGTGTAAAGACTAAATATCCTCCACTTGGCATCAAATCGTAGACCTGCTTAATTAATTTTAATCTCAGTTGCCTGCTTGGGATATGATGCAAAAGTCCAAATAAACTTACTAAATTGTATTTATCGGCTTCAATATCTTTAAGTCCTGTAGAAATAAAATCCTGTTTCTCAAATCTTGTTTTGACCTTAGAAAGCTTTGAAAATATTTTACCAGCCGTGTGAATATACCACTGATCACTATCTAAGCCCAGATAA
>JBBSJV010000101.1:0-4477 GCA_038256935.1 Patescibacteria group bacterium | reverse complement strand
TATACTCCCTGAAGATATCAAACGAGTACAATATGAACTTAATACAAGACCAAGGAAGATCCTTGACTACAAAACACCATTGGAAGTGTATAATAGTTATGTTGCATTAGATTTGGGAGAGTAGCTAGGAAAAGATGCTGAAACAAGTTCGCCGTGACAGATTAAAATAAATTAGTATTAGCAACTCCGTATTGGTTACAGAGTCTAAAACCATTTATTATTTTAAACAAAACTCAGAATGATGAATTTGATTCAACTGCCTTTTGCATATGTAAAATCACTCTTTTTAGCTTCATAAATAAGCATTAGGCTCAAGAACACAAAATAAATTGCAATAACTTGATTTTCCCAAATATGTAGGAATAGATTACCAACTAAGATAGCATTTAAACTAAGACCAAGAAAAACAATGTGCCAGTTAACAGCCTTTGAATTTATTGCCTTAACTAGATAAATCATAGGATACAAAACAATCATCAAATAAATTATTAAATAAAAAATACCCCCATTTAAAAACACTTGAATATACCAATTTTCAGGCACAGGTAAATCGTAGGGAGGAAGGTTGTTTTTGAGGGCAATGCCCGTATTTTCCTTTACAAGAGGAGTTTCAAGTACGTTTCCATATTGAGGCTTTGCAATAGTTCCGCTTTGTCCTGGCCCATAACCTAATAGCCATCTGTTTGGATTATTAGCGATAATTTCAGTTGAAGATTTAGTTTTGCCGTAGTGCTCCAGACTAGAAGCTGGTTTGATTATTGCAAGTGGCAAATTAGGGTTTTCAAAGATTGTAGGATCTAAACTAACCAAGCCAAACAAACCAATAAATGGAGCTATTAATACCATGTATTGAAGATATTTAAAGATTCTAATCTTGGGTTTGAAAAACTTTTTATCAAGGTAATAAAAAAAACAAAAACACAGCCCAAGTAAGACTCCAAGCCATGCGAAGCGAGAATAAGTTAGAAATATAGCATAAAAACTTATGAATACAAAAAAACCTGAAAGGTATCTTATCCACATATGTTTTGATGATTTGGAAAATTGCACTAAAAATACAGGTAAAGCTAAGAGTAAATACCCCGCCAAATGATTAGGACTTGCAAAACCAAGTGTTAATCTACAACCACCAAGGCCACCATCGACTGAGTGACAAATTGGAGTATAAATCAAAGTCTGCTGAAAACTAGACCAAGAGTCTTGGAATCCAAAAAAGCTCAGCACACTTGTCTGGCCAAAGAGCAAAACTGTTAGAAATAATAAAGTAATAATCCCAAATCCAGCATAAAGGCCCTTCAAAAACAACTTTGTATTAAGTTTAAAATCAGAAATTGAAAGTAAATAACTGATTCCAGTAGCCAAGAATCCAAGCCAAAACAACTCCGCTCTAAAGCTAAGGGCAAAAATCCTAAAGGGTACTTGATTGATATAAAAACTAATAAAGCTTAATAGGCAAAGGATGAGAAAAGCAAGAATAGGCCATATATTTTTTAGTCTTAAAGGTTTTTTCAGTATCTCACTTAGCATTAAAAAACTGATAATTGTTATCAACACTTCCTTCCAAACTGCTAAATAAAGAGGGAGACCAAGATTTACGATAAAGATTTGTACCAAAATATTTTGTATCGGCAATATTGCTAATACAGTAAACCCTAGATAGTTGATAAGCTTAGTCTTCATAATACAATAATTTATCCTGATCAATGTTTAAAAGAATTCCAAGGCTTATAAAAATCGGGTTTATGTAAATCGGTGAGATAAAATTCCATTGCAGCATAAACATCAGTATAGCACCACCAAGGGCAAGTCTTAGAGCCAAATAATAACGCTTAGTTTCAGAAACTGTTGTTATTTCATTATCATTTTCAAATAATTCCTTATCCTTGATTCTAATTTGCTGGTGATTGGCCCATAGCGAATGCAAGAAAATATACAAAAAGACGCAAACTGCAAGTAAGCCAAATTCCAATAAAACCTCAATGTAGACATTGAAAACAATTATCTCCTCAGGCTTTGTAATAGTACTTAGGCCGCTAAGTAAATAGTCTCTAGCGTATGATCCAAATTGGCCTGAACCGATCCCTGTGATAGCTCTTTGAGGATACAAGTCAACAAGGGCAGTTTGAGCGTTAAAAGATCTCTCCATCGCTGTTGCTGAGTCTCTAGTGACAGTTGCCATCAAGTGGGTGTATATATTATTGACAGTTTCACGAGCTTCTTTAGAAAAGATTAATAAAATCCCGGTAAGAACCAGTATGCTAATGCCAAGACTGATAAAGAATTTGGTAAAATAATGCATATTATACTTTCTACCAAAATACAAACAATACACAATCAAAACTGGAGCAATTACCCAGGCACTTTTAGATAATGTAAATAAAAATAAAACGATAAATGTAGAAATTGAGATATGATAAAATAGTTGGTAGTTTTTGTGACACCACTGAATGACTTTAGAGTTTTGTAGATGTAGAGCTATTTTCTGTAAGAAATTAGAAGCTTTTTTTACAGCAGAAACCTTGAAAATATTGACTTCTAAAACTGACCAGAAGAAAAAAAGTGAAATGAATAAAAATAGGCTATTGGCAAAATATGAAGGTTCGTTAAAAGTGGTGTGTACTCTAGGAATCCCAAAGATAAAAGAACTAAACATTGGTTTTAAGCCTGTTAAGGTACCTGGAAGACCAATTAAATCTCCAACAATTTGATAGAGGGCAAAGACTGTAACCAGCATAAAAGCAAGGCAGAGGTAAAACACTTTTTGCTTTAAGTTTTTGGTAAAATTAGAGACTAAAAATAAAGCGCCAAAAGAAAGGGTGGTTGCCACCATGGTTATCAAATATCTAGTTCCAGAAATCACGAATAGAGTTGAAGGAAGGCTGACTAGAAAAAATAAAAATATCCAGATAGATTTATTGTGAAGGTTCATCTTCATTAGACTTTTATCTTTTTTGATAAATAAAATTAGAAAAAGATATATGCCAAGGGCAGTTAAAATTTGGCTAATTCGAAGAGTCCCACCAGCAATATTCACACTAGGTATTCTTTCAAAAGGCAAAGATATAATTATTGCCCCAGCAACCGCTTGCAACCAGCTCAATTTCACATATGGATATAGCAATAATGTTGAGGATATAACTATTACTAAGACTAAGAAAAGTAAGGTAAACATTATAAATAATATTTAAACTGAAATACAGGCTTTGACAAGGGTTTTGACAACTTATGTAGTATGTTTAATAAAATATGCATATGACACCTGTATTAATCGTAGGAATTGTTTTTGTAATAATTTTATTAGTAGTTGGAGTAATGGCTGTAATGGCCTACGGAGTAATGGCTGTAATGGCCTACAACAACCTTACTGGCCTTCAACAAAAAGTAAAAGAAGCAGCTAGTGATATTGATGTCCAACTCAAAAGACGTTACGATTTGATCCCAAACTTGGTCGAATCAGTTAAAGGATCAGCTAATTTTGAAAAATCCACCCTTGAAAATGTAATTAAAGCAAGACAGCAAGCTGTAGATATTAGTGGTTTAGGGGCTGATAAAGCTGCCGCTGAAAACATGCTATCAGGAGCTTTAAGACAACTTTTTGCGCTTTCTGAAAGTTATCCAGATCTAAAATCAAACCAAAACTTTTTGGCCCTACAAGAAGAGCTTACTAACACCGAAGATAGAATTTTAGCATCTAGAAGATTCTACAACGCTGTCGTTTCAGACTACAACACTATTCAATCTCAATTCCCAACTCTTTTATTCAAAGGTCTAGCCAATGCTAAGCACGAGCCTTTCTTTGAACTAGAAGACCCTGAAACTGAAAGAAAGAATCCAAAGGTCCAGTTCTAAGATTTTAACTACTTAAGCAAGGGAGTCCTAAATCTATAAAATGTCATCGCGTTTAGACATTAAGTGTTTTAATGGTAAAATCTGTGTGTCACCCTGAATTTATTTCGGGGTCTTGTATTGAGGTAGTTTAAATTGATTTGGTGCGGGCCTAACCTAAATCTATTAATGTCACAATAACTTAATTTGGGGTCTTTTATAGTTTTATTTACTTATGGAGAACTATTGTTAATGTCATCGCGGAACTTGTTTCAGGATCGCCTGTGGAGGTGGTATTTTATTAGATATACAAATCATGAACATAAATACTAAATAATACTTTGCATAATAGTAGAATTTCAGTAAACTTTTTAGGTGTACTACGTGTATATAATTATAGATTTTAGGAATAAAATATTATACATTGGAGTAACATCAGATCTTAGTAAAAGAATCTATCAACACAAGAATAAGTCTTTTAAAGGATTTAGCAGTAAATACAACCTAAACAAATTAGTTTACTATGAATCAATTGTGGAAGTAAATATCGCTATAGAAAGAGAAAAACAGCTTAAAAATTGGAAGAGATCTTGGAAAATAAATTTAATACGTGATAAGAATCCTAATTTTGATGAACTTAATGTTTAAAAAC
>JBBSJV010000100.1:0-4651 GCA_038256935.1 Patescibacteria group bacterium | reverse complement strand
TTTCCAGTTTACTAGGTTGCAATTTATCATCTCAGCCCCATTTCTAATTGCTTTTCTAACTTTTTTATTGCACTCCAATTTTAACCTAGTACACCTTGCTTCACATAGGATGATTCATAAAAATAAGCTAATCAATGGGTTTTTTGGTCATCTTTCAAGTATTCTTGGTGGTGTTACTCTTGCTGATTTTACCACTACTCACCAGCTGCATCACGCAAACGTCAAAAACCACGACAAAGACCCAGATCACTGGATAGCAACCTCAGGCCCCTTTTGGACTATGCCATTTAAGATCTTCTCTCATGATCAAACCTTCTTTTCACAAGGGCTTTGGAAAAAGCGTAGAAATTGGCTTGGCTACGGTATTGATAGATTATCTCAAGTTAGTCTTTTAATACTGATTAATTTAACTGGAAATCTTGGTTTATGGATGTTTTTTTGGCTTGTTCCAATGTATATTGTAGGATATTTAAACGGTATTTATCTATTTTATTTCCCCCACTACACAACTAAACTAGAAAACAAACTAAGAGCTCAGGTTAATCCAAATATTTTAGGTAAGATAATTTTAACCACAATTGATATCTCAAGGATTTCTCATTTTGATCACCACAAAAGCATCCAAAACACTTGGGCGTATTTTACTCTTAGCTGGTATTTAAAACACCAAAAAGAAACTACTTGGGAAAAGATAAAGGCAAGTACGCAGTTGGAATATACAGATTTGCAGTTTTTGAGGTATGAGGCTGGTTAACAATTCCCCTCGTTGAGGGGTGGCAGTCAAAGACTGACGGGGTGGAACCTTTCTTTATAATAATTATTTGAGATTTAATAAAGGATCTCCGCAGCAAGGAGTGGGGTATTTGACCCTGCTGAAAATAAGCCATAAACCCACCCCGTCTTGCTTTGCAATACACCCTCAAGAGGGGAATTGGTTATATGCTATATTTAATTTTAACTTCTCCTTTAAATCCTAGTCTCTCCACCCCGTCACCTTCAGTGTCACCCCTCAACAAGGGGAATTTTTGATCTTTGCTTCACTTTTTTTACTTGTATAATATTGTATAATTTTATACTATGCAGTATTATGAATTATAGTACTATAAAATCCTCTATAACTAGTTTTAAGTACTCCCCTCCTAAGGGCTGGATATTTGACTATGCTAAACTACCAAAAAATAAATCTTTGCAATCTAAAGCTAACTTACTGCGCAAAGCTGGTGTTCTTTCTGAGGTATTATTTTGGCAAGCTTTTAAACACAAAAGTTTTTAGGTTTTGATATTGATAGACAGGTGGTGATTGGAAATTATATCGTGGATTTTTTTATAACAGAATTAGGTTTAATTTTTGAAATAGATGGCGAGAGTCACGAGACCAAGGGTGAGCATGACCTACAGCGTGAAAATTACTTGGTTTCCATCGGTCTTGAAGTTATTCATTTTACAGATTTGGAAATTAAAAAGGATATGGATTCTTTATGTGAGAGGGTTTTGTTTGCTGTGAAAAATAGGTTTAAGGAATTGCAATTGGTTGGGGGGTTATCCACCCCGTCAGCGTAGCTGCCACCCCTCAAGAGGGGAATTTCAACAAAAAACCCTAGGGATTAACCTAGGGCAAAAATTGATTTTTTAGTTTATCTTATTTCTTTTTAGCCTTATGAGATTTGTGAGTTTGTTTTTTCTCTACTTTGGCTTCAGTGCTTCTACTTGGAGCAAAGCCATCAGCAAATTTCTTTGAGTTTTGTTTGTAGTAGTAGAATCCACCTGCACCTCCAGCGATACCTAAGATTAGTAAAGCTAGGGCCATTGCTCCACCTGATCTTGGTGTTTCAGCGACTACGAATCCGACTGGGAAATCTACTTGGACTCTAACGTCTGGGACATTTTCAGCTCTAGCTATAGCTACATTTACAATCACAGTTCCATTTGGAGTTGATTGAGAAATAGTAGCGTCAAATCTAACTGCTCTTTCTTGATTTGGACCAAGATCTCCAAGATTCCAAGTGATAGTTCCAGCATTTGTATCATGAGTTCCTGTTGGGTCGATGTTTGTAATACCAGTTAGGTAAGTTCGGTTATAAGTATCAGTGATAGAAGTATTTCTAGCTGTGGCTTGACCGTTGTTTCTAACATTTACAATATATGTTACTTCTTGTCCTGGTAGCATCGCACTTGCATTACAAGGAGTTGAGGTACCTTTTCTGTAACAAACTTTTTGAGCTGCAAGTCGAGGCCCTGAGATTGGGAATTGGTGAGTGACTCTAATGTCAGGATATTGACGTGAAGAGACGATGGCTACGTTTTCGATAATTGCTCCAGGGGCTACGTTAGCTGCAATCTTAGCATCAAATCTTAATTTGGTACTAGCTCCAGCAGCCATATCTCCAACGTCCCAAGTAACAGTTCCAGCATTTACATCCAGTGTTCCATTTGGATTGATATTTGTAATATCAGTTAATTTTGTTCTATCATAAGTATCAACTACTTTTACATCATTAACCTCAGAAGTAGTTGAGTTTGTAACTTCTATTTCGTAAGTAATATCACCACCTGCTTGAAGGTTTCCTGATTCACAAGGGGTTGCTGAGTCTTTTACAAAACAACGTTTTACTGCATTTAATGAACCGCCAATTGTAAATTGAGTTGAGGCTGTAACTGGAGGCAGATTGTCAGCTGAGGCAGTAGCAGTGTTTACAACTACATCACCTGTGACTACTGAGTTTGCAATAGTTGCATCGTATGTAACTGCTTTGCTTTGTCCACCGTTTAGGTCTCCAAGATTAGCCCAGGTAATGATTCCGTTTTGAGTATTAACTTGTCCACTATCAGAAACATTTGTAATAGCAGAGATTTTAGTTTGATCGTAGTCATCTACGATTCTAAGGTTTCTCAAGATTACATTACTAGTATTATTAGCATTGATTCTATAGCTTACTTCATCACCTGCACTTAAGGCTCTAGAGCTACATGGATCTTGTGTTCCTTTTACTACACAAGTCTTTGTCAGGTCTAAACTAGGCTCGATAACGTTTACAATGAAGGTTCCAGGAGTTCCAACAAGACCTAAAGAATCAGTGGGGGTAACTACAAATTCAGTCCTGACTGGAGTGTTTTGATCAGTTTGGCAAACAATTACTTGACCTCCTCCTTGAGCATTTGGTGTTCCTGTAAGACTACAAAAACTTGGAAGTTGAGTCTGCACATTAGTTGTTACAGGATAATTATTGTCTGGATCTGTTGGAGCTAGAGGCTGGAATGAACCACTTTCACCTCTGATAATTGTGATCTCTTCTCCAGGGATAGCAGGAGGTAAGTTAGCAGGAGCTGGGTTTACATCAACATTGATTTTACCTAATACGTATCCGTAACCTAAGAATCTTGGCTCTAAACCACCTGATTTGAGTAAGAATCCTTGATCGCTAGCTAATTGCTCTGTATCAAAACGAGTATAAATTGGGTTTGAAACATTGCTTCCTACAGTGTTATCTGGGATATTATCATTTGGCTGTCTTCCAGTAGTGTCAGCTTCAGCTTTTCGCTCTATTGCATCTGGGAAGTGATCAGTGTTTCTAGCAACGATTGAAAAGTCAGTTCCAGTAGGTACGTTGACGATCAAGTCTCCACCTTTTTGAGCAGAGGTGACAGTAGTTGCGTTGTCTCCAGTAAGGCTAGCTCTGATTCTCCATCGAGTTTCACTTTCTTTGATAATTTCAGTTCGAAGTCTAGGGTTAGCGATATTTGCTCCACCTGGAACGTCACCATTATTATAGTAGACATGGAAAGTTACAACCTCATCTCTGATAATTGTTTTTTCTCTAGGCATTGCAGATCCAGTATCTATTGGGAAGAAGTTTAGAAGTGGCATCCCGTTACAAGTTCCTCCGACAAATGTAGGATTTGGGAAGTTTGTTTGTAATGGATATGGATTCCAAGTAGGACTAGTTGCCGCAGTTTGACACTGAGGTTCAGTAGAAGCTGCTTGGGCATCTCCGCTATCTACATTATTTAAAAGTAGTCCGAATAGACTTAAAAATACTGTAAATATAGCAAAAGTAGCTATTCCAATTGTATAGAATAAGCGATTATTGCTTTTAGTTTGTTTTTTTCTTGATGTAGTATTAGGCATAATATACTTCTTTAGTATATCACAAAAAACACATACGGTCAAAACTTTTTAAAAATCAATTGCTCAAGTATTGATCCCTATTTAATGGTCTTTTTTACCCTCTCTTGGAAAAAACCTTTAACTACGTAAAAAGTTAAAAGTGCTAAAATTAGCAATATTAGACCTGTAAAAACACTCCAAGCACCACTCATTTTATCGTAGACATGCCAAAACATGAAAAAAAGAGCAACAAAGGTTAATTTATGGAGTTTTTTCCAATTTTTCTTGAGTTTTTTTACACTCCAATCATTGGAAGTGATAGCAAGTACAGTAAAAATAGATATCAAAATTATCCCTTGAGCGTATTTGATAGCAGTATTTGGATCAAATAGATTGAGACTTCTATCCCAAACAATATATGTTCCATGCAAAAACCCAAAAAGCCATGCAAGTAGTCCTGTTTTCCGGCGATATTTTAGACACAATCTGACAAACTTGGATTTATAAATATTTTTAAAGCTGATTCTTGCAATTCCTGGAATTAAC
>JBBSJV010000099.1:0-4668 GCA_038256935.1 Patescibacteria group bacterium | reverse complement strand
TATTGGAAAGCTACAACTCGAGTATGAATATGAGGGTTCTAATTGTTTAGTATATTTATCAAGCTTCTATATTGAGGGTGACTTTAGAAAAAAGGGAATTGGAACTCAAATATTGGATTCAGTCATAGAAACGCTTAAGTGTGAAGGTCGAATAAAAGCAATTTTTTTGGGTGTAAAAGTTCAAGATATTGAATTAGATACAAAATCTGCGTATAGCTTATACGATAAATTAGGCTTTGAACCTATAGGTTTTTATTCAGAGACAATCTGGCTTAGCGGACAACCAAAACCACATGCCGAGGCAGTGATGATGCACACTTTGGGTAATAGTGACGTCAGTATGTCCCTTGAGCAACATTTAGATTTGTTACACTCTTTACAAATGTCCTGTCCTTATATTGAACCAGAATTTAAAATTGATAAGTTTGGTCATAGTACCCGAAATACTAGACTAGAAAATAATACTAAATTAGACATTGACGATAACAATTATAAATTTATTTCAGGTACAGGATCTGAAATTCATCACGGCGATTTTATTTTTAAAAACAATGTCAGTTTTACTGAATTCTTAGAATCTTGTAATGATTCAAATCTATTAAAATTACTTGTTGGGCGAGGTATAGCAAGTGTGTTTATAACAACAGAAATGAACTCTGAAATGAATCTAGATGAAATGTTAGGAAATATGTCTAAATTTGGATTCTATCCAACATGTTTAAAACCCATATTACTAAATAATGGAGATTTAGTTTTTGATTTATATTGGGAAAAGCAACTAATTGCTTTTAATGCACCAATTTTGCTACTTGATCATAATATCGCTTTACTAGATATAGAAACTAAAGAATTATCAGTAAATGAAGACACTCCTAGTATTGCCGCGTAAAGGGCATTTTCAAGTTACTATTTGTAGTGATTGTAAACACAAATTCCAATGTGATAACTGTGATGCAAACCTCGTGGCCTATAAATCATTTGATAAATTTGAGCTACTTTGTCATCAATGCCAGTCTGTTTATCCATTTCCAACTCGTTGCCCTGAATGTAATGGAGCTAACTTGATCTCCAGATACAGTGGTATTGAGAAAGTAGAAGAGATTCTGAAACAAGAGCTTGATTTGGATGTAAAAAGACTTGATAATAAATTAGCGGGAAGTCCAAATTCTATGATTCATCTAACAACTAGAGTTTTTGACCCTAGCCTTGATTATAGTCAATTTTGCGAAATAGTTATCCTACAAGCTGAAAATTTACTTGCAACCCCAGATTATACTGTCGGTGAAGAAATCATCCAAAACCTTACCAAGCTGATTTTAGCCTTATCCCCGACTTCAACACTTTATTTTGACACCAAAGATGAAGACTTGGAGTTACTTAAAACTTTTTGCCAAATCGGGAGCTGCTCTCAAAATGAGGCTTTAATAGTGTACAAGAAATTAATTGAATATGAGTATAAACTCAGGAAAAATTTTCTCTTTCCACCGACGACTAATATTTTACTACTTACCACCCAAGAAAAAAAATTAGCTGACTCTGAGTCAAAAGCATTGATGGTTGCAAAATCTTTTAAATCCTTTATTCAAAAGTATCCAGAGCTTACAATATCCACACCTTACCCTGCTAAATTTCTAAAAAGGAAGAATATGTACTCTCATCATGTGATCGTAAAGTACCCCAAAAAATACCCAAATTTTTCTAAACTCAAGAGATTTGTGGATTCTGATATACGTCCATTGGGCCTGCAGATAAGGCTAAACCCTAGACATCTTTTTTGATTTATGTAAATAGATTTACGTCTTTAATTTTAAAGCAATGTGTCCAAGTGTCTGTAAATATCAACTGGGTTGACTCAAATATTGAGCAACTAATAAAATCATACGTGTCTAGGTATAATGAAATACCAGACTATGTCGGATATTACTCCCCTACTGTAGTAAATGGACTTGAAGTCTTTAACGATAAAAAGATTTTTTGCGATCTTAATCCATTACTCTCATCAGAGTTTATTTTGTATACTGATAATATCAAATATGAAATTGCTAAGCTTCTTGAGTATCGTTTAGACTATAACCTGATTGTTATAGATGAGCTATCTTTAGAATATGTTGCTCCTTTGGTTTTTGAACTACAAGAAGGGAGAAAACTGGATCACGTCTATCTAGCTTCTCCAAACCATATTTTAAATACAGTTCTTGGCAAAAGAGTTGAAGGTGCTTTCGGAGTCAATTGCAGATCAATTGTTAACCAGATCGAGCATACGCAGATGCAAGGACCTAAGAGCCCATCAATATTTTTACTACCATCATCAAGACTTGGAAATTCTATCAATCCCAATAAAATGTTACTGAACATTTATAATTCCATGAAAGATGGGGATATTTTGATATTATTACAAGGAATATATAATCCACATAACTTGGATAGGCTGTTTAATGAATACAACGATGTCTTAATGGATGATGATTACGCTCAGGGTGATATGGAAATAGCTAGATTGATTGCCCCAGAGTTCAAAATGTTTAGTACATGGGATGATACAGGATTTAATTTCAAACTAGGGATCCAATATTTTAATGGTGATCCGTTGTTTACTGATAGACCGGAGGGTAAGATAGATTTGTTTAGAACTACAAGATTTGGCGAAGCTGATCTGATCAAACGAATCAAGGATATCAACTTTAAAATCAAAAGTATCAACTACGATTATCATTTAAACTACGCTCTATTTATCTGCCAAAAATAACAATTATCCTATGTCTCTAAAAAACTCAAAATTATTACTACCATCTAAAATTATCAAACAATCTTTGTATAGTTTCTATGACGATTTAGAACTGCCTGATTGGATACATTATTATCATCCAAACGGTAGTGTTTCTTTAGCAGAAATCCATGAGAGAAAGCTTATTCCATCTAGTCAAAACACACTTTTTTATAAAGAAAATGCACTATTATTGGATCAAGCAGAGTATTTGATTCAAAGGTTAGAACAATACGATAAGGTTAATATTTTTGAGATATTTGAAGTTTCTGGGATTAGTTCCCTGCCATTTACAGTTAGTTTGATGGAGACAGGACAACTGAATAAGTACATCCCAGTCACGGCCACAAACATGCACAATCAGTTTGCAATTAATAAATTCAAAGACTCTACAGCTCTACTGCCAAATGCAAGTAAAATCTCTTATGACTCAGTCAAATTAAATATTGAAATTGCTGACTTTAACTCCATTGTAGTGGATGTTACAAAAACTGAAAGAGCTAACTCTAATCTGAAAACAGCCAATATGTTTTTGCTTATGAATTCTTATTTAGGTAATTCCTTGTACCCCAATAGAATTCTCAAAAACATTTACGACTCTATGCTTACAGGAGATTATTTGGTAATCTCTCAAGGTATTTACGCTGATAATATGGAAGATATGCTGATCAACGACTATAGAAATATCCTTAGTAAAGACGGAGTCATGGTTTCAGAAAAAGAACTAGCTAAGAATTTTACAAATAATCCCAATTTAGAAGTGATGTGGGATGACAGCGGGGAAAATGCAGGAGTTAGAATTGGTGTTAGAGTTGAAAAGGATATGGACTTTTTTGGAATAAACGTAATTGAAGGAAGCCTTGTAAAACTATTCAGAAGTCAGAGATTTTTGGAATCCAACCTAAAGAAAATGATTCATAAAGCAGGTTTTAGACTTATTAATGTAACTTATGGAGATGATATGGATAGCGGGTTGTTTTTTGCTATTAAATAAAAATTTGGGAACTACTTTCTGACAGTATTTTGAACGCCATTCCAACCATAAAGAAGGGTCCAAAGAAGCTGAAGTAATAGTATTTTCAAATCCACTACCATTGATAGTAATTGTATTTCTACCACCCACAGAGTATTTTTTAGCGCTAATATTAGAAACTACAGGAGCGGTGTTTACTACTATTGCAGATAAAAAAACAATGATATAATCAGAAATAACAGCAACTTTTTCATCAACAATAGCCTACCCTTTATTGCTTGTATTGTAAAGAAAGAGTGATAAAAAATATTATTAATGCTATTGTATTATAAAAAATTTGGAGCAAACTTAGCTTGCCATTATTTAAGTATTATATTTTGTTTTTACTACTAATATATTGCTATGTCTAAAACCAATGATACTCTAAACTCTGATGACAAAACCTTAATTATTTTAGCTCATGCATTAGGCTTTCCTGGTAGCTTCATCCCTGCCCTGATTATTTTTCTATTAACCAAAAATGAAACCGTAAAAAAACACTGTAAAGCGGCTCTTAATTGGCAAATTAGTTTTCTAATTTACATGGCAGTTGCTGGAATTTTAACTTTTATACTGATTGGGCTAATCATGGTCCCCGTACTTGCAATAGCTAGTCTTGTTTTTACAATTATTGCAGTCGTTAAAGCAAGTGAAGACCCAAAAACGATTTGGGAATATCCTTTAAGTTTAAATATATTTCAAATCATTGAAGACACGATAAATACCAAGGGAGAAGTTGTAGATGTTACTGCTAATGAAAAAGAGGAAAAAAATTAAAAATATTATATTAAATGAGTCTGGCCTTATTTTTCTTTTATTAAATACTTTTTGAATTCTTTAAAAGCCAGCAATTCATTCTCAAGGTGGTCTTTAAATGAATACAATGATCGTA
>JBBSJV010000098.1:0-4749 GCA_038256935.1 Patescibacteria group bacterium | reverse complement strand
TTTTAATGACAGAATCTATGTGTCACCCTGAATTTATTTCAGGGTCTGTTACTTATATTAATAGAGAAAAGATACTGAAACGAGTTCAGTATGACAGATTAAAATTGTCAGCGAATAAATTGACACTTACAAGGATGACAACAATCCACTATATATGCTAATTGAAACTAAAACAAGTTCAAGATGACAGTGTTGAGTTCAAGATGATAGTACAAAAAATTGCTTCGCAACACGGGAAAACGTGGATTCTTCCCTACTTGGAAAAATGGGAAGCCAATACTTACCCCTACATTTTAAAAAAGGGTGGATGCATCCAGCCCCTACGTTTACTCAAAGACCCATACTCCGTCCCAGTTTAGATTTTTATTTTGCATTAATTCTTTGCATCTATCCATTATAATCTTGGTTTTGTTGGACTTATGTTTTTGACACAGTTTGATGGCTTTTGCAAATTCACTTTTTTGATACATTTCAAAAATCTTATCGTAATTATCAGACGTTTGAGCTTGTATTTCGTGCCATTTTTTACCATCGAAATATCTTTGTAGCTCGTATATTGCAATCTGTTTTTGCTTGCCTCTTGGCTTAATAATATCAATCAATGAGACTTGATAATCTTGTTGTTGTTTTTTGGTTAAAGAATTCCAAAGCGTGCTGGTAATTAAAACCGTAGAGCCGTAAAATTTGGTCAAAGATTCTAGCCTGCTTGCAGTATTTACAGTGTCTCCAATGGAGGTGTAATTAAATCTTTTTTTGGAGCCAAAGTTTCCTACAACAGCTGATCCTTCATGTAGCGCTAAACCTATTTCAAAGTGGTACTCACCTGACTCTTTCCATTTCTTAAACTGGACTGCAATTTTGGCTGTCGTCATCAAGGCTTTGAGAGAGTATTCAGGGTCTTTTATTGGAGCTCCCCAAAATCCCATTACCGAATCACCGATAAATTTATCTACCACCCCATCAGATTCTAAGATGGAGTCTGCTTGAAAACCTAAGATATTATTGAGAGTCACACCAACTTCACTAGGGTCTACTTTTTCGCTGTATCTGGTAAATCCTCGAAGGTCTGTAAATAGGACTGCAATATTATATTTTTGACCACCTAGATTGATCTTATTGATGTTTTCAGAGGTCATACTCATGACTTGCGGGGATAAATGGGCTCCTAAGACATTTTTGAACTTTTGCCGATCCTCTAGATTTCTCCAAATGGTTTTGATAATTTGAGTCAGAAACACTGCTCCTGTTAGTGATAGTAAAGACACAACTGAAAACCTCATCCGAAAAGGGCTAAGCCAAACCAATATAAAAAACAAATTAGCCTCTAGCCAGATCCACCAGGTGTAATTTTTGAAAAAACTTAATCCAAATAATAATCCAATAAACAGCGTAGTCAAGACTAATAAACTCAAATCGGTATTATAAATCTGCGGGAAGGATTGATTTAGGTACTGATTCAAAACCAAGGCATGGACATAAACTCCAGGAATAGAATCAAAGCCGGGGACTGAGACAAAGTCACCAAGACTCTTACTGCTAGCACCTAAAAACACGTATTTACCCGTCAATTTATCTTTTAATTCAGGTACGTTTAGGTAATCTACCAAAGAAATTGTAGTCGGCAGAGATGTATTGGTATTTAGTCCAAACTTATCTATGGCTGTGAGGTTTTCTGTTTCAGATCTTAGCATTTCCAGTGGCAATATAGGATTGTTTTGATACAAGGACTGGATCGAATAAACGTAGCCGTTACTGGCAGCAGGGTAATGGACAATACCAGTTCTAACTGATCTGGATAGCTCAGAGTTGATGTTTTGAAAACTAATGTCATCGCTTCTGGCTGCAATCACATTTTTGGCTCGTAGCTGATTGATCAATAGATTATTATTGGATTCTGATTCGTTTTTGTTTTGAAAGATTATATCTATACCCAGAGCTTTAGGCTCAGATTCTTTGATCTCGGATATGATATTTGATAAAGTCGCCCTTTCCCATGGCCAGCTACCAATCTGGTTTAACTCCTTATCTCCAATCTCTAAAACTACTATCTCATCACTCATAGCAATTTCAGGCATCAACTTGTATCTAAATCTTAAATCAAGGTTTAAATAAACTCCAAGATTCAGGATAATCAAAGATATTATTAGAAAAAGGCCAAGAAAATTTAGATCAAACTTAGTTAATATTTTGGAGAGTTTTTGCATATTTTATTTTTGTTTATTTTGATACTTCTTCACTAATACCCAGAACTCTGGAGTTAACATTATTTTGGCTACCAAGGACAGCGGCTGTTACTCGATGAATACCAGTAGAGTCATTAAAACTAAAGGCTTCTTTATTGCGCTTGTTTTCAAAAAGGAAGATTTGTTCACCGTTACTATTTTCCCCCGATATCATTTCTAGCTCCATTTCTTCTGATAATGCCAAGGTTTTACCTGAGGGGAAATATATCAGCAGTGAAGAATCTGGTTCTATTACTAAAGCATTACCTGGATTGTATGGATAAACCATGTTTTCTTTCATCTTTATAAAGCTACTTGCAGATTTAATAGAAGCTGACCCAGCCAATACTTCTACTTTTACAATATCTGGTTTTTTGTTGATATAGAAACTAATTGCTGAAAATATCACTAGAATCAAAACTACTAAAGAAATGAATTTTTTGCTGCTGATGCTGATGTGCTTTAGTTTAGTAAACATATTTATTTTTGTTTGTAATGATCTTTAACTACAATTATACAACCATTTCCAAGTTTTGTCCTGTAAGAACGTATTCATTTATTCACATTTCAAACCGCATAAATCAAATAACCACTTAGCAAATTTGATCAAATCAACCAATAATAATTACAAAAAAACACAGCAAATGATGACTTTAGTACATATTGCCTGCTACCTGATGCTAAGAACAGTTGATTAGCAATATTTACAAAGACACTACCAATGATTTATGATCAGTATGACCAAACGGTTCTAAATCTAAATAGCTAACTACCCCTATTTCATGGGCTGGAACGTATACGTAATCCAGTAGCCAGACGGCTTTAGCACCTTTGAATATTGGCTTTAATAGCTTGGGTGCGTACTTGGAAAGTGGAAATTTTATTGAATAGTTTGAACTAGCAATATCTGGCATTAACTTGAAACCAAGAGTTTCTACTATGTCCTTGATCTTGTTTCTCTCATCTCTGTGAAGATAATTTTTACCTTCTACAAAAGGATTTTGAAGTTTGAGTAATTTTAATGGTCTAAAACCTGTGACTACAGCGTCAACAGCAGATGATAAAAAGGCAAAGGTATTAGCAGGGAGACCAAATGGGCCTTTGTCAGAATCTACGCCATAAAGATTGAAATCTCCTGCAAAGCGGTGAATAATGTTGTAACCAGAGTAGCTAAGATTTAATTGAAGATGCAATTCTTTGGCTGTTTCAGTAATGCTTTTAATGATTTCTAACCTTTTCGACTGGGTTATAAATGGAGATATGTGTGTAGTTGATACTAAAAATATTTCCTTGCTCTGTTCATTTCGAAAAACACTATAGAGAGTGCTGGAGATTTGAATCAGATCAAACTCGCTAGATTCTTTTTTGTAATCACTATAGTCAGGAATTTGAGAGCTATGGTATTTTATAAAACTATTATCTAATACCAATTTGTAGCCTTGTAGATTGTTATTAATTAATATCGCGTTGCCAGTATCAGGGCGGGTCTTGTATTTACCTTCACTGTAATGATTTGTCGGATACCAATAAACACTGTAACCTTCCAAATTCATCTGTTCCCACAGTGGTTGATCGTTTGGTACGTCTTGCAGACTGAAAATCAGGGCTTTGTCTTTTTGAGACTGTAAATAAGTAATTAGTTTTTTACCAAGGTTGTAGTAATTTTCATCGATCTCGTTATTATCAGAATCTAACCCAAAAGATCCAACATTGAGCTGAATAATATTTGGTCTTTTTGAAAAAGTATTTGTTTGCAGATAAGGCGCGGTAGTGGATTTGTGAATTACAAAAATATCTTCTGTGGAGTATCCATTTTGTAAATATTGCGAGATATCTGAAGTATTAAAAACCTGATCTTTATTGATAGACAATAGACTTAGTGAAGCTGCTAGGATTTTGTATAAAATAGGATTTGCCAAGAAATAACTGGCATCCAAAACATCTTCACTTACAGTTTTGGAGACCTTATTTTTATCAGCAGATTTGGCTTTACTTCCCTTCGGGCTTGAGATGTAGTGCATTACTCTTTATATAGCACATTACTAAGATTTGGGCAATATCAAGTAGATGTTAAAGACGAGCAAAGGTTTTATAATTTTTTAGATTAATTATTTTAATGACAAAACTAGTGTGTCAGCCTGAATTTATTTCAGGGTCTTAGCGTACTTGGTCTAAAACATGATCTCAAGAAAAACAAAAAATAGACCCCGCAACGAGTACGGGGTAACTAAATGATATTTTGAGTGTGAATATATTACTTACTTCCATGTCTATTGAAGCCTCCGAAAAATCCTCCTTTGTTCTCTTCACTAGCTGCATTCTCTGATTGATCAGGTGCAGAATCTTGATTAGCAGTAGTAGATGGATTTTCATCATTGGTAGGCACATTTACTGGCTCGCTAGCTCCTTCTTCTAGAGTTGCCATAGCAGCAGAATTTTCAGTAAAATCTCTGACCATTTCAGGAGCGATTTCTAGTAAAATTGAAGGTTCGATTGTCTCGATTCCAGCAGGAGCATCTCTTAGTGA
>JBBSJV010000097.1:0-4955 GCA_038256935.1 Patescibacteria group bacterium | reverse complement strand
TTTGCTTCAGTATTTCAATTACTCTACACTACTAGCTGGAGTCGAAGCTGCTTGAATAAGTCATTCTCTAATCTTAATAATATGAGGCAATTCATTTTCATCTTGGGTTTGTAAAATATCATCGCATCCTCTGCTATCTCAGGCTGCTTTTTTGCTGTGGTTAGTTTATCTGAAAGTGATTTGTACATGTCATCGCTTATGTTTCCCTGGCTATTTAAATCCTATCAGCTTCAGTGAATATGGACAACTTCTTAGCCTTTACTTGATCACTCATACCAGCCTCTCATCTAACCTTTAAGCCAGTGGCATCAGGTCTTACCCTTCTATTTCTCAATGTATTAGGGTCTGTATTTGCTCCACCCGCTCCAAGGATTTCAGTTCTAGACATAATGCTAATATTTCAATTTAAAATGTTTTATTGCTTTTATCATAACATAATTCTCTAATTTTAACAATTCATTAAATGAACATATTATTGTAAATTATTTTAAAGGATTAGAGTTTAGCAAAATATCTTAAATTTATAACTATTATGACAGACTCTTCAGCCACCACAGGGGATCCTGAAACAAGTTCAGGATGACATTAAAATTTTATATGCCAATATTTAAATATTTACTTAATTTATAAACCAGCCACCGCTGGGGATCCCGCAACAAGTTCAGGATGACAACATTTTGATTTGGGGATGACACTAAAAATTATATGCCAATATTTAAATATTTACATCTTCTAAAGAAATTACAATTTTCCCCAACAAAAATGGAGGGTCTAGCCCTCCACTGTGAATAACAATTGTTTAAGTTTACTTGTTATTTTCTAAGTATTCTAACATTGTACTTGCATCTGATACTTCAAATGGATCGGTTGGGCAGTCATCGCTAAAGTTTGGCTCAACAAAAGCCTTTTTGACTACTCCATCATCAACTAAGGCTGAATATCTCCATGATCTCATTCCAAAACCCTCGATTGATTTGGAAACAAGCATACCCATTTTTCGAGTTAATTCACCGTTTCCATCAGGTACAACTTTAACGTTTTTAACATCTTGGTCCTTGGCCCAAGCATTCATTACATATGAATCATTGACTGAGATGCAGTAAATATCATCTACGCCTAGTGCTTTGAATTCATCGAAGTTTGTTTCATAACCTGGAAGGTGAGTTGAAGAACAAGTTGGGGTAAATGCTCCTGGAAGTGAGAAGATAACAATTTTTTTACCGTCAAATAAATCACTACTTGTGACATCTTGCCACTCATAATCTCCTTTTGAATTTTTTACTCTGGTTTTAAATGTTACATTTGGGATGTGTGTTCCCTCTAAATTTACTGTTTTTGACATGTGTTTTAATTAAATATTTACAAATTAATACTTTAATAAGCATATTAACTATACAATAGATACTTACTTTTTGTCAAGTGCAGGCTTAAAATAACAATAAGGGATTATAACTCGACAGTGATTCCAGTGCAGTTCTCTTCTATAAAACCTTTATTTATATCCTCTGGTGTAGCTCCTGCATTTGTCAAAGTCTTGGTTGTTGGATCAGTTAACTGCCAAATTTCTAATAGTTTTACAATTTCTTCTCGTCTTTGACTTCCGATTTTATCAGCCGTGTCATTGATTGGGTCTGTACAAGCTACGATTTCAGCACCATCTTCAGTATTGTCTTGATCACTATCTTTGATTCTTGGGTGGGTAAAGTACACAAAGACTTCGTTACCATCTGATATACCATCACTATCTGTATCTGGATTTAATGGGTCAGTATCGTATTCAAATTCTTCAGAGTTTTTGAGGCCATCTTTATCTGGGTCAGCGCTTTCGCCGCAAGTTGTAACCTGAAGACAGTTTCCATTTTGATCTACTGCTCCGTTTGTAGAAAAGTATTGAATCAACCAGTCTGGGGTGATTTGTCTTCCTGCATTGACCTTAGCTTCTCCGGCAGGTGTCCCTTCGTTGGCTGTAAGGCCTGTATTGTCAGTGCTTGTGGCTGAGGAAATAGAGCTTGACTGCTCAGATGATTCACTTGATTCACTGTTTAAATCTTGTGATGAAGTAGTAGCAGTGTCAGAAGCAGGGGTATCTCCTTGGTTATTAAGCATGAACAAGATAGCAAAAGTAGCAATTAACAAAATGATGATGATTGAAACTCCAATGATTAAAAAGGTGCGGCTTCCATTTTTTTTGACTTCAAAAGAATCAGTGTTATTTTGGACTTGGTTAGCATCATTAAACCCACTTGAATAAGGATCAGTTGCTTGAAAACCAGCATAAGAGTCAGTAGGAGGATAGCCTTGGGGATCTGCAATTGGGGCAGGGGCGTAAGGATCATTATATTGAGGTGTAGGAGGGTAACCTGAAATCTGATTTGGATCAGTATAGCCTTGGTTAGGATTAGTGTAGCCAGCGTTGGGGTCAAAACCTTGATTTGCTTGTGGTGAATATTGACTTGGATCGTAATAAGCTTGGCTTGGGTCTACAGGCTGGTACGAAGCAGGATTTACTGGTTGGTATTGAGTGTTAGGATCAAAAGCTGGTTGCTCAGCATAGGGATTAGGGTTTTGGTAAGCATTTGGATCTTGATAGCCTTGGTAATTTCCAGCATTTGGATCAGTATAAGTTTCGTTTGGATCAAAAGCAGGTAAGGGACTTGGATCGTAAGGGTTTTGCTGATTTGGTGGAGGAGTGAACCCATTATTTGGAGTAGGAGGATTGAAACCTTGGTTAGGATCAAAACTATTTTGTTGGTTGGGATCAATTTGCTGAGCCATAATATTGTTGCAATTACTTAATATTCTACCCCATATTATATCACTTGTCAAAAACATTTACTTAAATCAAAATCAAAGAAGTTAAATGGCTGAAACAGAAAAAACAACTACCAAGGCATCGACATTAGGATTTGTAGAAATCGCTGAAATCCGTGATGGGGTTTTAGTGCTTCGAGAAGGCCAAATGAGAGCCGTTGTGGCCGTATCCTCGGCTAATTTTGCCCTAAAAAGCACAGAAGAACAAAACTCGATCATTGGTCAATTTCAAAATGTACTTAATTCCCTAGATTTTCCTATTCAAATATTGGTTCAAAGTCGTAAATTAAACTTGGATCCGTATATTGAAAAACTCAAACAGTTAGAAAATGAACAAGAAAATGATCTGCTAAGGGTCAAGATGCAAGAGTATATAGAGTACATCAAAGAAATGCTTGATCAGATCAATATCATGAAAAAGGACTTTTACATCATCGTTGGGTGGGAGCCTAAGAACCTTACTATAGGACTTCTTGGGTCTTTGATGAGGGCACTGAATCCAACTAAAATAATCAAACAAAAAAGAGAAGATTTTGTCCGCAATCGTAAGCTATTGATGCAGAGAGTGGAAGTAATTTCATCTAGATTTGGTGGGTTAGATCTTAAAACTGATGTTTTAAACACCGAGCAGTTGATTGCACTTATGTACAATTGCTATAATCCAGATACTTTGGAATCGATTCGCTTGCGAGATGTGGGGGAATTGGATGTAGAGGATATTTAGTGATGTTATTTCAAAAAAGTATTGAATTACAACAGCAAGTTACGTATAGACAAAATCTAGGACGCATTATTTTGTTGTTAACAAAAATATATCATGATGAAGGAGAGCTACTAGCTCAAAATCCATTGTATCTTTACGAAAAAAAAGATGATATAGATAGTAAAAAGGATATGGTTTACCAGTATTTCTTAGCCACTGGACTAATGTATGGGAATGATTGGTTTGATACCACAAATGTTTTATATAGAGCAAAATCCAAAAAAAATAATATTTATGGAGATGTAAACATCACCTGCCAACCGAAATCAAGTCTTGTAAATAAATTAAGGCTACTCATTTTAGATTATAAAAATAATGGCATATAGGGAAAAAATGGAGCTACAATTACCCCTTGTCAGCTTCAGTAAGCTAAGATAAGCTAAAAGATAATTACTTAATTATCTCAAGTATGTATTTACGCAAAAAAAGGGTTGTCCAAAGTGCTACTCTAACCATGTAGTCAAAGCTGGCTTCTTCAATGAAAACCAACGTTACAAATGCCTAGAGTGCAATACAAAATTCATCCTCAAAGATAATTCTTGGATTCAAAGTGCATATGAAGATTACACCATTCACAAACAAACCCTAGCTGAGTTAGAAGCCCGCTATCATAAATCTAGTAAGACTCTACGCAAATACTTTGATGATTTAATAACTGAAATTGATGACTACAGAGTAACAACTACAACCTTACCGCTCTACCCCCTAAACCTAGTCTTTGATACAACTTTTTTCAAAAGAAGCTTTGGGGTAATGATCTTTAGAGCTGAAGGGAAGAATCTATTGTGGAGATATGTGAAAAGTGAAAGATTGGATTATTACTTAATAGAACTTAGCAGGTTAGTAGACCTATCAATTACCTTTAAATCCTTTACAATAGATGGTAGAAGGGGACTTATTCAACTACTTCAGAAATATTACCCCTCTGTACCAATTCAAGTCTGTCATTTTCATATGGTAGCAATTGTAACAAGATACACCACTAAGAATCCTCAAACTGAATGTGGTGTTGAGCTTAGAGAGTTAATTTTAAGATTGAAGAATTTTGATAAACAAGAATTTATAGATCAGTTTAAAGATTTACAAATTAAGTACAAACAGTTCCTACTTGAACGCAATGAAAACAATCAATTTCAACATAGAAGATTAAGATCAGCTTTTAGATCTATTAAGAGTAATTTAGCTTTTCTGTTTACGTACCAAGGATATCTAGAGTTAAATATCCCTAATACTACTAACTCTGCTGATGGTAGTTTTAGTCATTGGAAATACAAGGTTAAATTGCATAGGCATTTAAGAGAGGATAGGAAAAGGAGGCTTATTGATGAGTTGCTTGGAGGGGGTAAATGATGTAAAAAAATCCATTTTTTCCCTATATGCC
>JBBSJV010000096.1:0-5040 GCA_038256935.1 Patescibacteria group bacterium | reverse complement strand
CTGGATTACCGTCATTATATCTTTCAGCCATATTAGTAAAATTAATATCGTACCAAGTTAGTACGCACTCTTAATCACAACCTTATAAAAAATATTAGTCAATAAATAAGTTATACCAAAAAAATAACATAAGTTACTGCTTTTACAACTTAGTTTATTAAATTAGCATTAAATAAGCTTAGCCTGTACGATTAGTCTTCTAGCGTTTCCTCCAATTGGAGTACAAGTATACAGGGTTAAAATATTTGGATTTGCGGGATCAGGATTGCGGACTTGGGATTGATCTGGGGTAACTTCAAAGGTTTTGTAGACTTGATACACCATTTCTCTACCCTGCCAGATCACTACAATATTATCACCATTTGTAAGCCTGTCTAAATGATAGAAAGTAGTTTGACTTGGGGGTAAGTATTGAAATCTATGCCCTGCAATTACAGTATTGCCGCCAGCAAATGGAGTGCTGTTGTAGGGTTCCAGCCAGGTGCCTCGTTCTTTATCGAGTATTGTAATATCACCTCCTTGCAAAATCCTAGTATGAACTCCGATTTTGGGAATTAGGATTCTATTTGGGTAGCTGCTAATATCTTTTTCAAAGTTTTGATTGACTCTAGTAGTAATGGCAGTAGAACCTTCAGATTCAGGTGCAGTGATTACTTCTTGAGCTACTTCAACATCGACTGGAGCTTCAAGTTTTGTAGCCAGTTCAGGCGAGATATTCAGATCCTGAGTAGTGATTTCTACTTCTGGGGTGTCATTTGATAATCTAGCTCCTTGAAGGAATGGGTAAGAACCAACCCCAATTATAAATACAATCAAAAAAGTCCAGACACCCGCCACTATGTAATGAGTTCTGGACCAATTAGATAATAACTTTGACTTCAATGAACTAATTTTAGTTTTATCAAATATTGCTAGCTCATTTAAGTTCATAGTGTTTCTAATTAAGAATTTTTTCTTCTTAATAAGCTAAAGCTAATAGCAGTAAGAGCTAAGGCAGAAACAAATGTTGCAGCAATGATTGTCAAAGCTGAGTCACCAGTTCTAGCAAGCTCAATTGAGATAACTTGTTGTGTTGCTAAACCATTTCTGATGATTAGATTCTCGTAAGGGCTAGCATTACATTGTGCTGTGATTGTGTTAACACCGATTGGAAGGTTAGCAATTTCTGCCGCAGCAACTCTATTACTTGTTGAAACAACTGCAAATGTTCTTTCATCAGGTTGACCTTGGTTGATAATAAATGACATCAAACATTCTAGTGGTTGTCCGGTATCACCTGAATTTATTGGGAACTGAATAGTTGCAATAAAAGTAATAAGCTCACCAAAAGCTGAAGGCGTGACTGATGAAACTACTGAAATATCACTGTAGTAATAATCTATATCCAAATCTAAAGCACTAATTACTGCAGGTACAAAGTCTACATCAGCATCGTTTTCTACAAAAGTTGAAAGTAGTTGTAAAGTAGAAGGGACGGCAACGTCAGCATCGACTTGAAATTGTAAGGTGATACTATCAGCAAATTCTGGAATGATCGTACCAATAGTCCAAGTGTTTGTTGCTGGGTCATAAGCTCCATTAGTTGGTTCTGTAATTACATCTACATAAGTTAGTCCATCTGGAACTGTTACAACAACACTTGATCCTTCTAAGTCTTCATCGCCAGTGGCTGATAGATCAATTGTATATGCAATAAATGATTCTCGAAAAGCTGGGAATCCTATTGAACTTTGAGCAATAGTTGATAAATTAATAGCTATAGCTTGTGATGTCAAAGCACCATCTCTTTGATTAGTTTGAGACTGAGAACTAACAGTACCTGAGGTACCATATAAATTGGTAGCGTTAGTATTGTTAGTAACGTTTTGAGCTAAAACATTAAAGCTTGTGAGGTTTGTAAAACTTGAAGCTAAGACTAGTCCAAGCGCAAGTGATTGAATTATTTTATTCATATAATATTAAATACTTTTTACCAGCAATGTTTAAATTATCTCTTTTGTCAAATAAAGTTGTACAGTAAAATAGTCAACACGAACAAGTAATTATATTTAATTTAGTTATTTTATGGCTATTCTTTTTCTTGTCCTTTTGGTCCATTTCCTTTTTTTGGTTTGTTTTCAAGCCCAGGTGGAGTATTAGGTTTTTGTGAATTATTATTCTTGTTTGGTTCTCCCTGCCCTGGATTATTTTCTTTGGATTTGTCATTTGATTCTTCAATTTTTGAAATCTCTTTTGTCTCAGGATTTGTTGCTTTATCAGGAAAAGGTGGGTTATTCTCGGTAGAGGGTTGTAACTCATTCTGGCTTTGGCTGGGTTGGATACTTGTATCTTGATTTTGGGGGCTTACTTGATCAGCAATGTTTGATTTTGGGGTGTTTTTTAAATCTGATAAAGGAGAGGCAATATCTAAATTTTCATCAAAGTAGGTTTTAGTAAGTTCCAGATTATTAATTATAAATTCACTGTTAAGATAATATTCTGGAATTATCTGAGGAACTTTCTCAAGACAACAGTCATTATCGACTGTCAAAAACTGCTCACTAGAAATAAGCACTTCAGCGGAGTTTTTTTGCCCGCTAGTTGCAACTAGCCCTGAGGCGACGATCACGTCTGTGTTTCCTTGTTCATTAACCACAACTCCAAACTCAGTTCCCCTAGCTGAGGCTTTACCTTTTTTGGTATTAACATACAACCTATCTGACTTTGGATTATCAACCTTAGCTAATCTATACCACACTTTACCTGATTTTTGATCAACACTAGTCAATGCCTGAGTGTGAGATAAAATATCTAAATCTGTATTAGACTCGACTGTTAATAGACTGTTGTTAGGAAAAAGTAAGTGAATCTTTCCAGTATTTGAGGTTTTTATTTGATACAAGTTCACCAGCTCAAGATCTTCACTTAAGATTTTCAATGAGCTTGTAGGACTTTCTTTGTAGGTTACTTCACCGGTCTGGAAAACTATTTTGATCCTTGAGCTTGCCTCAGTTAGTTTTTGTTTATTCAAAAAGGCGGGAACTAAGATAAACACCGTTGCAGAGATTAAGATAGTACCAATCAGAATCGCTGATTTTAAAGTTGCAGTCTTATACATTTGGACACTTTTAGACTTTCGAGTAAATATTAAAACTAATTCAATAATTGTCTAGTAATTGATATATCTTGATTTGGCAGGTTTTTAATTAATATAAATTGGATACGTCGAAGTCAATTATTTAGGTAAATAGAATCTTTAACAATTATCAGAATCTTGACATTTGTTAATAAATGATAACATAATAATGTATATGGGAAGTAGTGAAAGAAGACTTAGAAATAAACAGAAACAACGAGCTGATATTCTGACAGCTGCTATTTCTTTTGCCAATGAATTTGGCTGGGAAGGAGTGACTATGAGAAGGATCTCAGAGCGAATAGAATACACTTTGCCAGTAATATATACTCATTTCAAATCCAAAGATGAAATCATTCAAACAGTAGCCGGTGATGGATTCAGAGAATTAGCTAAAGTTTTGGAAAAAAGTTTTATCAAAGGTTCTAGTCAAGAGAAGCTAAGATCTATCGTAACTGCCTACATTGATTTTGCTCTAAATAACAGGATCTTATATGAGGCTATGTATGGATTAAATGGAGTTCAATCGATTTTACAAGATAACAGATTAGATGAAGGGGAAAAACTGTTTTTTGAGATACTAAGTCAAATAAAAGACTCTATTCCAACTGTTAAAACTGATTTGCAGGCAGAAACTATTTTAAAAATCTTGTGGTCTCAGCTACATGGATTGGTTACATTGCATTATATTGGTTTAATCGATAACTCCAATACTGGTCTTAAACTAGACAATATTATTGATAATCTAGTTGGGTTTTTCAATAATTTATAATATTTTATACGACAATAACACTCACCTTGTCAGGTTGACCGCGATCAAATGTGTTCCGATTATTATTTTACAAGGACTAAAGAAAATTTTTTATATCTTGTTAAAATTATAAATCTAAATAAATTATTATGTTACAATTATTCGTATTCAATTCAGTACAAGAAGCCAATAAGGCAGTTTTTAATCTTTCTCAAAGTGGTGTAAATACAGAAAATGTAGGGTTTCTTTCATTAGAACAATCTTACAATTCCGGGCTTGGTGATGATGATGGCTCAGGTGCCGCAGGCGTTGCTGGTGAAACTGGAGGTGGCTTAGTCGGGGGCGGTGTTATCGGAGCCTTAGTTGGACTTGCTGCAAGCGCTGCTACACTAGCAATTCCTGGAGTGGGTCCAATATTGGTTACAGGGCCTCTTGCTGCTACATTTGGGAGTATTGGGGGTACAACTGCTGCTGGTGCAGTAGTCGGTGCTACAGTTGGAGGACTTAGTGGATTTGTAGAATCGCTTGTTCATCAAGGAGCCGATGAAGCTAAGGCCAAAAAAATGGCACAAACTCTCCAAGATGGTGGGGCTATTGTGACTGTTGAAAATCACACTTTGCAAGAAGCTCAAGCTGCAATGGGCAGTGTAAATATAGCTGATATGACCAGTATTAATAATTCCTAAAAATACATAAAAAATAATAAAATTAAATGGGGTGGGTAATACCGTCCTTTTTTTTATAAACTTTATCTTTGACAAAAATTAATCCCTTGATCTTGCTAATTATTGCTATCAACTGTAGTATTTTTAATATAATATGCTTAGGATTATCGGAGTATCAGGACCATTGGTCACTGCCAAAATTGAGGACAAAACCATGGATCAGCCAAAAATTTTAGAAACTGTGCTGGTTGGAAAACGCCAGCTTCTAGGAGAAGTTATCACAATTGATAAGGATGTTGTCCAAATCCAAGTCTACGAAGAGACAGAAGGGATGCAGATTGGGGAGACGGTTAAACTAAAAAACGAGTTATTATCTGTAGAGCTAGCTCCAGGACTGCTTAAAAATATCTTTGATGGAATTCAAAGACCGCTTGAAAAACTAGATGAGGTAAGTCCTATTTTTATCCAACCAGGAATTCACTTACCATCTCTTGATAGAGAGCACAAAT
>JBBSJV010000095.1:0-5054 GCA_038256935.1 Patescibacteria group bacterium | reverse complement strand
GACTATATATTTGTTAAAATAATTTAATATTTTATTTTAATTTTTGAAATTTTTATCTCCAATTAAGCAATAAAATAAGGCCCTTTCGGGCCCTACTTACAAGTGTCCTATGCCTGTAAACAGCAAAGTTAAAATTTGCACCTTAACTCTGCTAATGTAAATAAAAGCTCATTTTTTTGATTTCGTCAAATAAAGCAATTCACTGTCATGTAATACTTGACAATTTTTAACAAAACATTGCAAATTTAACCAACTTTTAAAACTGTACCAAATTTATGAACTTGCTCAAAACTGTAGGGAAAAACCTGTTAATCATAACTCTACTTGCCATGACTATGGCGTCTACTCTTACCCTTATTGCCCAGGCTCAAGGACAGCCCAACAAGCAAATTTCACCTGTATTAGAAAAGATCAATCCAGTAGGTAATAATAAGTACTCAGCCCTATTTGGTTACAACAACCAAAACGCAAGTGTAATCACCATTCCTGTAGGAACAAACAATAGTTTCAATATTGACCCCAAAGACAGAGGGCAAACCACAGAATTTAAAGTAGGACGCCAGTACGGGCAGTTTTCAGTTGAGATGAGCTGCGGGCAAACCATAGTCTGGTCTCTCAAAGGCCCTGATAATGGTAATAGAACTGCTACAGCTACTACTCCAAAGTGTGAAAACGAACAAATCCCAATCCCACCAGTAAGTAATGATACCGTGGCCCCAGAAGTAGTTTTAAATCATACAGAAAACAGTAAAACTATCCCCTTTACAGAAATGAAAGTAGCTACAGAAAGTTGTGGCTTTGCTTTTATAAATTACCCAAGTGATCAAACTTTAGAAACCATTCTAAAAGAATACCCCTTTGCCAAAAAACCTCATGAAGATAGCTATAGCAAGACTTTAAATGCTTACAGTTTAGGCAAAATTCCTGCAAATACCACATATTTAGAAGGCGTGCTTAGAAACTTTCCTCAACTAAATGGATTTAACTCTGTCAAAGATAAAGCTAGTTTTACTATTACAGAAATTCAAACAGGTTTTTGGAAAGTAACTATTTCTTTACCAATAAAAAAAGCCAATAACATTGAATTAAGTATCGATGTAGTCTCTCTTGATTGTAACTTAAGTACGGATCAACAAGTTTTAGAAGCTCTTGTCAACAAACTAAAAGCCACTAAGCCTGCCACTTTTACTAAAGCAAATTCTGTAAATATCCTTGCAGCAGGACAAGATAAAGCAGCTCTTAGTGAAGTACCGAGTGGGATACTTGCTCTCCAAGTTTTAAACCCTAATACCTACTACGATACTTACCCAACTTTCAATACTTGCAATAATCACAGCGCCTGTAAAACCCTGAATCAAAAAGCCACTTTCTGGGGAGGTCATTTGTTTACCCTTCCTCTAGCACTTGCAAATGATGGTTTGTATAGCTTCCAAACAAAAACTAGTGACTATAAATTAAATTCAACTTTAAGCGAGCTAAAACTAATCAAAGACACCACAGCTCCATCTATCACCAACTTTAGATTTACACCCACAAAACCAAGTGGAGACCAACAAACTGTAAGTAGCAGTAATCAAGTCCAGTTCATTATTCAAGATACAGGATTAGATCTAGCAACAACAAACAATTTAGAAACGCTTGGTAAAACCTTAATATACAGCTATTCATTAGATAATCAAAACTGGAGTAATTGGATAGGGCTTAACAGTGGAGAAAACAGCATTGCAATAGATCATGGAGATATTACTTTAAACCAAGAATTAAATGTATATTTCAAATTTAAAGATCTGACTGATAATGAATCCAGTGTCTTTACTGATTCTCTAACGGTAAACAGTCTTACTCCAAGTGTTGAGCTGAAACTAAATAATGGAGGGGAAACTGCAAACAATTTAGAAATTGATTATGAACTGGAAATAGATACTCAAGCAGACGTTATTAAATTTAAACTTGCTGAAAATTCAGAGGATCTACAAACAACTGAGTGGCAAAGTTATTCAGTAAATACTGGTAAATATACTTTTACTCTTGAAGAAGGAGAAGAACTAGCAGATAAAACTCTATGCTTAGTAATCCAAAACCAATTTTTACAAGAATCTCAAGTCAGTTGCAAATCTATCACAATTGATCTTAGAAAACCCTCCGGAAGCATCACGCTTGATAATGACAATGAAAAAACAGAAGATAACACAGTAGAAGTTACAATTGAAGCAACTGATCCAAGTTTTGAAAGTACTGATACTTTGCAGATGAGACTAAGTACTGACGGGGTTAATTTTACAGATTACAAATCATTTGAAGAAAGTTTTGATTACAACTTTAAGAATCAATACGCAGGCATTGCTAAACTCTATGTTCAACTTAAAAATAGTGTAGGGAATGAGTCTATTGTTTTTTCTGATGAGATAATCATTGATCCACTTTTGAATAAAATAATTTCACTTAATGACGGAAATGAATTTAGTGACTCCGTAGATCAAATTCTAGTTCATGCAATGCCATCTGAAGAAACTATAAACCTAAGCAATCAATCAGTCTTTGATGTATTTAAAACCCAAGTAACATCTAGATACAGCGTAGTCTATTCAGACGGCGAACTACAAAACCTAAAAAATAGTCCTGATAGCTGGGATACTTCCTTTACAAGCTTTAGTCCCTATCAACTAAATGAAACCATCGACCCGGAAACCTTGAAAGCCGGTCAAAACATAATCATTGTTCAATACCAATATACAACTCAAAATGGAGATTACAAAACTGATTTTTACACCACAACCCTAACTCTAACCGATAAATTAGCAATTGATTTTACAAATAGAAATGAGCTTAATCTTCCTTCAGAATTACCAGCTAACAAAAAATTAGAGCTTAATCTTACAGCCAAAAACCATGGCTATCAAACCTGGTACAATAATCAAGATCCTAAAACAGAATTAGTTGCCTTTTGGGTAAGAAAAAACGATATTACAGATCCAACTGATAAAGCAGAGGTTACTCAATACATATTAGAAAACAAAGAAGATTTAAAACTAACTAAGACTAGCTTTAGCTCCTCCGTTGATTACAATCAAGAATCAGGATTTGCAGCTTTAAATCTAACATCTCCAACTTGGGAAGGAGAATATTATCTAATTATCGATGCTGTTTTTGAAGAAGACACCTACTTCTCTCAATACGAAACCAAATACTCCGATCCAAATAATCATATTGCCCTAACTACTCAAGTATTATTTAAAGACTATCCAAGTAGCACTAAGCCTGATCCAACTCAGCCAATTAGTTGTAACAATCCATACTCATGGAGAGAAGATAGAGAGGCTAGAACTGAAACTACCAAAAGCTACTATATTCCAAAGGAGGGTTTTAATCCACTATTTTCAGATATCAATTACACTAACACTGACCTTTTTGAATACGTTACATGTTCTTTCACAGATAAAATCCATTACCGAGATATATCAAGTAGGAGGTGGGAAGATGTTGATAATAGATTAACTAGATTGCAACCTGATGATCCATTGACCGAAGATGGTTACATGTATCGCAACACAGCCAATGATTTTAAGGTATTTTTCTCTGAAGATGTCAGTGGTGGTTGGTGGTATTTTTCTGAAACTTTAGACTACAAAATTGAAAGTGTAAGGATCGGAGAGGTAAAGTTAGAAGATTCCAAAGCTATCGTCGAGGAGGATAAAATCACATACCCTGAAGTTTTCGAAGGTGTAGATTTGCAATTTATCGTTAGCTCTGGCGGGTTTACTAAAGCCTTTGTAATAAAAAATACTCAAGGAGCAAGTCATGATTTATCACAGATTAAATTTGATATTCGCTCTAGTAAAGTGATGAATGTCGACAGTGATGGAAATATCATAACCAATGAAGGCGAGCTAATTTCGCGTAAACCAATTGTTTTTGATGAAATTGGATTGGAAATAAAGCCTGCTAGTTATTCCTTTGCATCAAGTACAGAATTAATTTTATCAACGAATAATGACTATACTGGTTTAACCTACCCTATCTATGTTGATCCAGAATTTACTTGGGCTATCGGTGAAGATACATTTGCTGCGTCAACTACAGGGTATGTTGTACAAGGTGGCACATCCAATCGTAAACCATTGTTTGTTGGGGATCATTTTGACGTTGTTCCAAGAGTTTGGTACATGGATAGTATAAGCTATCTCAAATTTGCTCCGATTTCCGTTGAGACCAGCGAAGCGTATTTAAATGTTTTTCATTATGGTAGTACAAATGCTCAATTTGTAGCTCATATCAAAAATACTAATAATTTTAGTGAAAACACACTCCACTGGTACAATAAAAATCCTGTTGGCAATACCTATGGTACAATTACCTTCCCTTACATACCTCAGCAAAATGCTTCTTATCAAAGAAGTAGCAGCAATTTATCTGGACTGGTAAATCTTCAAAAAGGTCAAAATATATTGATGGGTATTGATGATAATGGTAGTCAAAATAATCGTGGGGTTGTATTTTGTTCTAAAGACTGGAACGCAGCACATTGTGGAAGTGGTCAAAAACCATATTTGTACATCAAGCACAACAGACCACCAGAAAAACCAGTTGCCTCCCGTCCTGTTAATAACAGCGACATCATTGGAAATTGTGATTTATCCAAACTGCCAGCAACAGGAAATTGTAAGTTGATTAATCCAATTTTATATAGAGTTGAGAACCTACGTGACCCCGATAACAATTACCAAGGCTATAGAATAGATCAAAGAGATCTAAATTTAACTTCAGATAATAGACAAATTATTAAAGAAACTGTAAATCTAAATTCACCAAATGGACTTAACAGCCATGAGAGCGTAGTAGCAAATTTAAACGGTATCAAGAGATGGAACGCGATTAATTTTGATATGTACAATATCGGCTCAGTTGAGTCTGATGCAAGGCACTATACCCTTGATACTCAACCACCAACTCAGATAAATGACATTGAAGTACCAGAAGTTTTACCTGAAGCCCAGATAGAGCTAAATCTTGGAGATAAATTCACTGATAATCTTATAAATAAAGTCAATATTCAG
>JBBSJV010000094.1:0-5054 GCA_038256935.1 Patescibacteria group bacterium | reverse complement strand
GAACAGATTTTAGGAATATACTCCCTGAAGATATCAAACGAGTACAATATGAACTTAATACAAGACCAAGGAAGATCCTTGACTACAAAACACCATTGGAAGTGTATAATAGTTATGTTGCATTAGATTTGGGAGAGTAGCGTTTAATATCATTTGGAAGTCCATCAAAATAATCATCTTCTAGCCTGTAACTGTGTAGAATTTGTTGTCTTAGATTATTCTCATAATTATTTTTAAAAATCGGGCTTAGTAATTATACTTCTATCCAGATTATTAGCCTCCAAGGCTTTAATGATAAAATTTTGATACCTAGTAGATTTTAGCTCAGCTTTCAAAAACTCGGCTACCATCTGGGTTTTATCTATGCGTATACTTTTTCTAACATCTTTTCAGTTATATATTTCAAAGTTTAAGGAAGATAATTCAATGGGTTCTGTTTTCTTCCGTTTAGTCTTACTTCGTAGTGAAGATGAGTACCTGTACAGTAACCAGTGCAGCCCATTCTGCCAAGTGATTGGCCTTGAGAAACTGATTGACCTTGAGCCACATAAATCTCGCTCATATGGGCGTAGAGAGTTTGAAGACCTCCACCATGATCGACTACCACAGCAAGCCCATATCCTGTAACTGTATACCTATATACTCCGACCACTGTTCCTGATTGAGAAGCAAAAATAGGAGGCATTGAGGCATTTGCAATATCACAAGCCACATGTGAACCTGTAACACATCTAGTGATTCTACCTGTTGCTGGCCAAATGAAACCTAAGCTTCTAGCGGAAGACCTAGCATCAGCATAAGTTTGAGCATTTGAATTAGTTCCTGTATTGGCTCTAATTCTAGTTTTTTGTTTTTTTGCTAGTTCTAAATCGGCCTTTCTTTGCTCTTCGGCTTTATTGGCTAAAGTAATTGATGAAAAGTCAGTCGTAGGTAATAAGACTAAGGTTTCAGTCGGGAATACACCATTTACCTGATCAAAAACATCTTCGTTTTCAGAGTAAATCAAATTTTTATCGATTCCGTAGATTCTTTCTAAATCATCAGGCTTTGTATCTGCTGCAGTTCTATAAATGTAACCATCAGAGGTTGGTAAAAGTAGTTTCTCTGGTAGAGCACTATCTTGAATATTATTGTTATATACTATTGTAGCAGGGTCTAAGCCATACATTTCAGCCACACTTTCTAAGCTATCAGTTGGGATTACAGCATGTTCTACGATTCTATCAAGCTCCAGATCGGCAAGATCTGACCCGTAAGCTGAGGCAATTTCTTGACTTATAGTGATAGATACAGGAGAAGAGAGCTCGCTAACAATATGGTTGTAGGCTGCTCTTTCCAAAAAGCTTGAAGGCTGTGCTTGAGCTGCGGCAATACTTTCAGATGGGGATGTAAAGCTCCCTTGAATTGGTTGGATAAGAGTTACGAGTAATAATGAGAAGGCGACAAAGAAAGTTAAATAAAGTTTTTTGCTTAACCCCACTATGTTTGTGATCTTAGTGTTTAGCTCTCTAGCTAATTCTTTAAAACCAAGCTTTTGTTCTAGCCACCAAATGGATTTAGCTTGAGAATCGCTAAAAATATCATATAACTCAATCGCTAATTCCAGCCATTGATTGGTAAGTCTTGGAATGGCTCTAGCTATTGTAAAAACTAGATTAAGAGAAATAAATGATCTATAAACTAAATTATTAAACAACTCAGCAATCATGCTGGAAATGCAGATAAAAAAGACCCTGCTAACAAAAATCAGATTTGTAAGACCTTCTTGAGTGGCTACAATGATCTGAGTAAGCTCTTTATAGGATGAATAAAATGGTAAGATATCTCCAAATAGAGACCTTGATGAGGGTGAATCAACTAATACAAAGTTTGGTTGATATGTATAACTATTGGATTCTTGATTTTTACCTGTACCAGAATTGGAAGGTGTCATATACGTTATTTATTGTACATCACCGCAAGACAAATGTCAAGGCCCATAAATCACGCTTTAATCAGATTTATAATCATTTATATACTTAGTAGTTCAATTTTAACCACACCCACTAACTATTGGGGTGTTCATATATTATCGATGTACTACAAATAGTGTTTATTGGGCACAAAAAAACCGCCATAAGGCGGCTAGTCATTAATAATAAGGCTTATATTACTCTAATACTAGGACTTTGAGAAGTTGCTAAATAAGCTTTTAAGATAAACTTCTTTTTGATTGCTTCAGGTTTTGTCTTTTGCAGTGCATCTAAAGATGCCTCAACGTTTTCAACTAAGGATTTAGGATCAAAAGTTGTGTACAATTTACCGCAGCTGATATGAACATTTCCAGTTTTATCGTTTTTGAAATCTACTTTTCCTTTCATAATAGTTGAAATCATTTCTACAACATTATCACCAACTGTTTGAGTCTTTGGATTAGGCATCACCCCAGCAACCCCAAGAACTCTAGCAATAGGGGCTAATTTTTTCATCATTGCAGGCTCAGCAATTGCTACATCAAACTCTACTTTGCCTTTCTTTTTGATATCCTCTACTAATTCATCGCCCCCAACTAATTCAGCTCCAGCGTTTTTAGCGTCAGCTTCATTTTCAGGACTTACAAAAGCAGCAATGCGGATTACTTTACCAGTTCCGTGTGGCAACACAACAGATCCTCTCACTAATTGATCAGATTTAGTAGGATCGATGTTGAGCTTGACATGTAGTTCTAAAGTAGCTCCATTTTTAAACTTAGGAGCTTCTAATGAATTTAAAATTTCAATAGCTGTACTTACATCTACTGCTTCGTTTGCAGGAACTTTAGAATTTACAGTGGCAACGTTTTGAGAGTATTTGCGTGATCTTCCGGCAATCTTTGTGACTTGGTTGTTATTTTTAGATTTAGACATAATATAATATTGGTAATTAACGAGGGTAACCTCTTCCAAATTTGATTTTGCTTAATAATTAAGCGGCTTTAGCGGCGATTTTGACTCCCATACTTTTACAAGTACCACCTACCATTTGAAGGGCAGCTTCAACATCGTAACAGTTAAGATCTACCATTTTCTTTTCAGCAATTTCAACTGCTTGAGCATAAGTTAGCTCTCCTGCTTTGTCCTTGATTTGGTGGGCAGCTCCGGATTTGATTCCAAGTGCTTGCTTTACAAGTTCAGCTACTGGAGCGGTCTTGAGGATGAATTCAAAACTTCTATCTTCGTAGATGGTAACCACAACAGGAACCATACCAGACATTGATGAAGTTTGTTCATTAAAATCCTGACAAAACTTAGGTAATTGAATACCGTAAGGACCTAATGTTGAACCTACTGGAGGCGCAGGATTAGCAGCTCCTGCCTTAATCAACATCTTTACTACTGCTTTAATTTTTTTATTATCAGCCATAAGTGGGATATATCTATCAATTAGAGCCTTAAATTTGCTTTCTTGTCAAGATCAAAACTATATATTTAAGTTTTATTTGTATGATAAGGTTTTTAAATGTAAGTAAACGTTACACAGATAAAGACAAAAGAGCCCTCAATAATATTAACCTAGATATCAAAGCTGGTGAGTTTGTTTCTTTTATTGGTCACTCCGGAGCTGGCAAATCTACCCTTTTAAAATTATTAACTGGAGAAGAGAGACCTGATGAAGGTGAAGTATGGATCGAGGATATCCGTGTAGATAAGATCAGAAGTCAGTATTTACCATATCTAAGACGTAGAATTGGCTATATCTTTCAAGATTATAAATTATTACCGACTAGAAACGTGTTTGAAAATGTTAGTCTGGCTATGGAGGTTGCTGGAGCTACTAAAAAAGAAGTCCAAAGAGATGTACCAAGGCTATTGGAATTAGTTGGTTTGGAAGGAAAGGAGGCCAAATACCCTAAAGAACTTAGTGGTGGTGAAAAACAACGTGTTTCAATTGCTAGAGCCTTATCTCATAATCCTATTTTATTGATTGCAGACGAGCCTACTGGAAATTTGGATAAGACAAATACTTACGAAATAATCACATTGCTACTTAAAATCAATAATTCTGGCACTACCGTACTACTTGCAACCCACGATCAAGAAGTGGTAGATAAGCTTAGAAAAAGAGTAATTACTGTTCAGCATGGTGAGGTGGTATTGGATCAAGCTGTTGGATTGTACTATATTTAAAGCTTAAGTGGTTTTGCAGTCAAAATCTCAATTGCTAACTTGGCGGCATTTGTTTCAGCTTCTTGTTTAGACGGTCCTCGTCCTTCTGTAACAAATTTTTCACCGATATATACTCCAGATACAAAAATCTTTTCATGATCCTTTCCAATACTCTGTAAGACTTTATAGCGAGGTGTGATTTTGTATTTTTCTTGAACCAGTTCTTGTAGATCAGTTTTACTATCTCTGTAAGTTTTTTTCTCAATTATCTCTGTAAGCTTTGGAATAATAAAATTAATTACAAAGTCTTTGGCAGGGTCGTATCCACCATCTAAATAAATTGCACCAATCACGGCTTCGACGCAGTCAGCTACGATGCTTAATCTTGCATATCCTAGCTCCTCCCGCTCCCCCCTGCTGAGAAGTATGTACTTATGCAAATCAATTTCTGTGCCGATTTGTCCCATACATCTGTAGTTTACAAGAGCCGCTCGCAGTGAGGTCAGATATCCCTCGTCTTTATCAAAAGCATTGTACAAATAGTCTGTGACGATCAATTCCAACACAGCATCACCTAAAAATTCTAGCCTTTCATTGTGAGACTGGATACTCAGGTCTCTATCTTTTTCATGTAAATAGGACTTGTGAGTCAGGGATTGTTTGAGTAAATCTAGATTTTGAAACTGGTAATTGATTCTTTTTTGAACTTCTTCCAAGACTTGTTGCATAACCTTAGTCTGCCACAATCCTTAGAAAACGTCAAAACAATTTATAACGCTAATTAATAATAAGCTACTCTCCCAAATCTAATGCAACATAACTATTATACACTTCCAATGGTGTTTTGTAGTCAAGGATCTTCCTTGGTCTTGTATTAAGTTCATATTGTACTCGTTTGATATCTTCAGGGAGTATATTCCTAAAATCTGT
>JBBSJV010000093.1:0-5058 GCA_038256935.1 Patescibacteria group bacterium | reverse complement strand
TTTTATTAATTTTTTTTACAAAGATACGATATCCAAAATACCCACCTCCAAATACAAGCGAAATAGCTAGAATAGATAACAGCATCTTATACGGGAAGAAAATCACCTCCTGTTTAGACACATCAGACTTTGGCGAGCCTGTACCATCAGTATAATCCAAACGCAATTCTACAGTTCGTTTCCCAATCCATGGTAGCTGTATTCTTTGCTCTTTTGCGCAGGTGTTATTGATTATTGTTTCTCCGTAACAGTCAGTATAAGAACGTTGAGCGCCAGGTAAAATCAAAGACTCTGATAATATGGAATTTAAGGTTACGATTTGATCAGAGCTTTCATCATAAAGATATATATTTCCAGCTGGTCTATAAAAGCTAAGCCCTTTTACTGTAACCCCGTATGAAACTATGAGATTATCAAAAAATGGATCGATCCAAGTCGGCGAGGCTTTGAAATCTTGAATTGTGGGCTGCTTTGAGTTATCACCGCCAATATTAACAAAAAGTAGTGAGGCAATTCTAGTTTTTAGAACCAAGCTGTTAGCTGGAGTAAGTGCCTCTTCAGAATTAGTCAGTGGTTCGTATACAATAGCAAAAAAATACGCCCCTGAAGGAGTTTTTTCAGGTATGCTTAATTGATATCTTTGATTCACAATTTGATCGGCAGGGAAAGTTTGGCTTTCGGGTACATTCAACCAAAAACTTATATCTTTATCTTCACTAAAAGGAACTATATTTGATGAACTCTGAATGGAACCTTCCTGGAATGTTTCGATGGTAATTTTGGTTTTGAGATTTTCAATACCTGTTTTATTCTCGATTTTATAATCAATATCATACACGCGGCCAGCTTCAGCTTCAATTTCTTGAATTGAGGGAGAAACAGTAAAGCCTTGTACATCGTATTTTAATTCTTGTGCAGAGACAGAAGTATAGAACCCAAAAATACAAAAAATCATTACCCCAAAGAAAAAGACTATTCTATGTCGCATTGCAATCTAAAAGTCCATTCCCACCTAATTGTCAATCAAAATTGAATTAATTTTTCCTATTAAAATGATGGGGAGACGGTATAGGTTACAGTCTGCTGGTAGATTCCTGCTGGGGTAGCGTTAGAAATAGCAGCTTCATGCCTTACAAGTGTAGTATTTGTCGTATCAGAGGCTACCGGACTATTAGGTTTGTTGGCTGTTAGTAAAGTTGCAGAAGCTGTGTTAACATAGCTTACATTACTTGCCCCTGCATTATATAAAGCTGCTAAAACAGTTGTTCCGCCGATACTAGTTATACTACCTTTTGTAATTATTGCTCCGTAAAGTTCGGTTCCAGCAACTTGTGCAGTTCCACCAGTGCCACCAGATCCAACAGCTGCATTAGCAAATGGGTATGCACCGTTTGTAAAGTTACCCGAGGTTGTAACATTAATAGTGTAACCATTTGCGGCATTAGTAGCTACTTTTAGCCTGTATTCACAAGCCCCGATTGCTGAGACAATTAGATCACCCATATCACAAATATTTGTATCCCCGGTATCAGTATTGTTTCTAATTGCAAAGGATAGCGTTGATAATACACGAGCTCTGACAGTCACTACATTTGCAAGCCCTACATATTGAAAAGCTCCTCCATAGTCTCCTGCAGAGGTGTATATTTTAAAAGAGTTATTAGCAGCAGTTGCGCTTGTACTCAATCCAGATACGGTGATTGTTAAGGCTCCAGCTGGGATTTGAGTAGATACAGTTGCCGTTGATAAGGTGTCACTTCCAGAGACTGTATTTGTTGTTGCACCAATTGCACCAGCAGATACAGCTAGAGCTGCAGTACCAGTATAGCCTGCAGTCGGGCGATATACTTGAATTGTTCCATTAACAGGGACTGGCGCTGTAGTAGTAAATGTGAGAGTCACTGTGGTTGCAGAAGACACTGTCATTGTAGAAGGTGACAAAACAACGTTTACTCCTGCCGCTCGAGTTTGAACAAGGCCAAGATTTCCAAAAGCCATGATAACTAAAGTCAAAGCTACTAAAGATCGTGAGATTGAACTCACCCATGATTTATTGTGATTTAATAACATATTTTTGTTTTTGTTTGGTTTACACAACCAATATACTACATTTTTATATATTCTGCAAATAATTTATATTTCAAAATTTTCAGTCTAACATAATTCTAGAAGAGTACGAGTTATAAATTACGTTAATAAAACTAATTACTCAATTGTTTCAAAAAGTATCAGAAACTAAAAAATATTAAAGTAACTTTTTTGTTTCATACCATTTAGGTTTTATTTCTCTAAGATTTGATGTAATTTCAGAACCAATTTGTTGCTTTTGTTCTCCAAGATTTATCAGCTCTGATTTGAATTCTTTAGATAACAATTTAGTGGCTAAATGTCTAAGTGCTGGCAATTGAAGATCAAAAAAAGTTCTATTTGTATCTTCAAAATGCTCAGGGCGAGTTTGAAAATTCTGATTATAAGCTAATTCGATTATTTCTTGGACACTTAACCATAAAGGGTCTTTGGCTTCTGTAGGATTTGGAACAGGAGTCTCTTGGGAGCTAACTCTGACTAAAAACACAGGTCCCTGCCAAAGTAATCCATGCGTAGTTTCTTGCATCTCCAAATTATAAAAACTATCATAACCAGCAACTTTATCTGATCCACTAATAATAGTCAATTGTACAAATTGTGGCGGATAGATATGGTTACCAATCATCCCAGTTTCTTCTTTTAACTCCCTCAAACCAGCTTCGAGAGAATCCTCATTTTCATCTACACCGCCAACTGGAAATTCATATAAATTTGAATATTCAGGACTAACAAGTGGTTTGTATCGAGTATGAACATAAAATTCAAGGACTGCATTCCCTACTTGTTGGATGACTCTAAATGGAATAATAGTTGTAATTTGTCTTTTTGTATTGTTCATAATTTTTACCAGTTCTTTTGAGCAATAAATCGTATAAAGCTTCCGAACTGATCATTATGATTTGATAGTTGTATAATTGTCAATCTATTTTGATCGCACAACTTTTGAATAGATTCCTCGCTCCACAATCTTCTGACATGCCCTGATTCATTTGGATCTGACCACAAGCCTGGTCGTATTTCTTGGCTTCTTGCCATTTTTTTGTCCTCTGGAGTTTTTCCTTCGATACATATATATCCGCCGGTTTTTAATCTAGTCGTCAACTCGATCATAAACTCCTCTAGTTCCGAGTCATCTAGATGCAAAGAAGATCTGGCATAGAACATATCAAGTTTTTGATCATGAAGATCTAAGAATTTCGTCCATACAGCTGTATTTTATGCTCCCGCCTTTATTGCTTCAGCTTTAATGCCTTTTTCCTGTAAAGTTGGTTTTAGGTCTTGGATAATATATCTAACGGCTTCAGGTGTAATATCAGCACCTAATATTGTAGGTCTAGAGCCTATTTCGTAAGCTTCTGCAATACATATTGCATCTCTAAAAGAATCGCCAGGGCCAATTTCGAAATATAAACCATTATTTAGTAGAAGCTTTTGGTTTGCAATGTCTAATGCAAAATCATTCGGTGGTAAATTTATTGATTCCCCTCTTCTATATTTCATCTGTTGATTCCATAATCTTCTATTTTCATTGTATACCTTCTTGTTTTGTTGGTCTGGTTGGTTTGGTTGGTTTGGAGTTGAGTCTTCTGTAGCTGTTCTAAGATTTGAAAATGAATTTGATTCTGACATAATTTTTTGTTTTTATTTTTGTAAATCTGTTTTTTGTAGGAAAATTATAATACTATATATATTTATTGTAAATATAATCCTATCGCCCTTTTTATATATCTATATCAGCTTCTTATGATTCTCTACAATTTGGAAATATCTTTCACTGTTGTGCTCAAGTAATTCCAACAATAAATTTTGACTGACAACTCATACATCAATAGCTGTATTAAAGAACTAAATGCCAGTTGACCTGAATCACATTTTTGAATAAATTAGAAGTAATGTCAGATTTGTTTTTAAATGAGGATGTTGATACTACAACTAGTTCTAATACTAAGGTTTTGGAGCAAATTGGTGATGATTTTCTTTCTCCAAATCTCAAAGTCAAACCACTATTAGAGCAAATCAACTGGGTCCTAACTCATAGAAAAAGCGAGTATGTCAAAGCTCTGATAAAATTAAAAGATAACAAAAGCGTCCAGATCAAACGCAAAACTGCAACAGCAATAGCTCAACTTGGCTCCAAAGAAATCATAACAGATCTCAAATCATGGCAACTCCAAGAAGCTGATCGGGATACTTGGTTATTGCTTGACTCTGCAATCGATCGTCTTACTCGTGGTATTCAAACTGAACCTGTTAGTGAAAGAGTACTCTCTGTTAGTGAAGCTCTTAGTCAGGTCAAAAGGTTAATTGGAGAAAATGAGTATACTATTGAAGGTGAGCTAAGTGAAGTCAGACCAGTCAAACAAATGTATTATTTTGGCCTCAAAGATAGTGAAGACACTCGCCTGGATTGTAGTGTCTTTGGTGGAGTAGTCTTGCGCGGAGGGTTCCCACTCAATGAAGGATTGTCTGTTCGAGTAAAAGGTCAGTTTAAATTATCCAAGTATTCCAAAATCTATTTTGATATCAAATCCATCCAATTAACAGGAGAAGGTGAATTACTTAGAAATCTCAAACTGCTAGAAGAAAAACTGGAAAAAGAAGGGCTCTTTGACCCTACCCGCAAACGAAGCCTACCTAAACTGCCAAAAAATATATTACTGCTTGCAAGTCTTAGTAGCGCGGCTATTTCTGACTTTACCAATGTTTTAGGGCGGCGAAGAGGTGGAATTAATATCTATCATCTACCAATCAAAACTCAAGGTGTGGGTGCTGAGTATGAATTAATAGAAGCTTTGAAACAGGCAAATCAAGTCATCGATGAAAAATCAATAGATACCGTAGTCATTACTCGAGGTGGTGGTAGCAAAGATGATTTGCAGATCTTTAACGCAGAAGCTGTGGTGCGAAGTATTTATGGACTAACAAGACCAACAATTGTAGCTATCGGTCATGAAAGAGATGTATCCCTTG
>JBBSJV010000092.1:0-5079 GCA_038256935.1 Patescibacteria group bacterium | reverse complement strand
CTAGGTCATGTATGGCTTAGCTATAAATATGCCGTCACCCTGAATTTAACCGGCTTTCCCTGAAAATTTGTAATTTTGAGGGTGGTGTTATTTCAGGGTCTATTCTGAACACTCCAATAGATACTGAAACAAGTTCAGTATGACATCTGCGGAAGGGACTTTCTCGATAATCAATTTTAATTGATGGTAAATCTGCAATACTATGGGATTTCTCAGCTTCGCTTCGAAATGACAAGGCTTTTGTTGTTTTAAAACTTAAAAAACTTACTAATTCAAAATTGATTGAAAATTAGTTTACTCTAAATTAAAAGTTACTGTACCACCACAGGGGATCTCTCGCTTCACTCAAGATGACATTTTTTTTGTAATTTCATTATTTATTGTCGTTTCATTACTTTCCCGTAACTACTTCCATACCCCAAAAACCTATCCAATTGCGGTTTTCAAACTCACTTTCAATAAGTGGGAGGCCATAACTAAATGGAGCAAAGTAGATAAAACAGATAAAGATTATAATACTTAATGAATAGATAAAATATGATACTACAGCTCGTTTATCATCTCTGTCTTTATACAAATCATATAGATAATTAATCACTAAAATAAGCAGTATCCAGCTAAAAACTAGAGGCACAAAATAATGATACAAATACAGCACTCTATCTACGCTCATAACTGTAAACATATAGCCAAAGTAAGCCGTAAGCGCAGTTAAAATACCACTGGTTACAAATCTTGAAGGGCGTTTCAGCCCAAAAAATACAACACCGATTACCAAGGCAATTGCTAGAACTAAGCCAAAAACTCCTAGATACCAACTGACAGGATTGCCAACTAGATACCAATATTTGGTAGGGGCTACGTGACTTTGGCTGATTTCTGGATCTTCATAAACATCTGTGAAACTAACATCAGCTTTTTGGTCAGTATTAAATTCATAGATCTTGTGATCGTCTTTAGCTATTGTATATCTTTCAAACCTATATCGGATAGTCTTTCTCATCATTATCCAGTCCATAGGATAGCTCCCGTTTTCTGTAGGCTCTCCTTCTTTGAGCTTTGGCACGTTTTCATTGTATTTACTTTGATAGCGATTCCAGTCTTGGATTCCAAGTAAGGTAGTTTGAAGATTAAGCCCGCCCCCTATTCTACTGATCAATTCATCTGAGGCCTCATAGGTTTTATCAACAGTATTAAATAAACTAAAATGGATAGCAAAGACACCCACAAACAAACTAATTGCAATAAGAACTGAAACGACTAGAGCTGAAATTGGTTTTAAAATTTCAAGTAAATTTTTTTTATTAATTTTAAAACCCTTTTCCCTATCCATTAACTGCCACTTTACTCTTACAATTTCAAATAAAGCCCCCAGCCAAAAAATAGCCAGTATGAGTGAATTTATCTTTGTTGCAACAGCTAGTCCTGTCCCTACCCCCATGACGATTAACCAAGGCAATGGTTTTTTGGGATCAGCAATGACTTTGAAAAATCCTAAAACTGTTAAAAGGATAAAAAACATTTGAATCCCATCTAGCATCGCTCCTCTAAAATGCAATACTAGAGCGTTATTAAAAAGATAAAGTGAGCTAATTGCAAGTGAAATTCCAACCCTTTTTAGGATTTGATAAGCAATAAAGAAAAAGACAATCGGACTTAGCATTGCAAGTAGAGCTGGAAACATCCTAACCCCCAAAAATCTATAATCATCTGGAAAATCATCGATCTTATCAACACTTAAAAAACTAGTAGTATTTAGCTGATTATTAAGCCCTAGTAATTCTTCCCCAGAGGCAATCAAAAGCTTGCCCAAAGGTGGATGAATCTCGTTAAAATAAACCCCGTCTCTATACTTTTGAGCAGAACTTATATGATAGTTTTCATCCCAGTAAGGCCCCATCGGACTGTCTAGATTTATAATATAAATTAGCCCAGAAAGACAAACAAGCAATAGAACGCAAAGCCATAGTTTTTCAAACAATGTAAATGAACTAATAAAATTTCTAGTCTTTTCAAAAAAGAGACCAGCCTGCACTTGTTTCATAATTTATAAATAGAGTAAAACTTTAAAGGTGTCAAAATTTTAAAACCTTTATCTCATGACTTGACTAATCTTAAGATTAAGACCCTAGTTTGATGTTTTCAATTGATCTATAATTTCTTTATCAAAAGTCAAAACCTCACTTACTATCCCAGTTTCCCTATAGCTAATAGCTAAACAATCTACAAAATCTAAGTTTATCTGACTATACTTGTAAATAGCATAGATCAGACTGGATTTATACGGGTGATATATATTATCAGAGCTTACTAAAGCAATCAGCCTTTGTGCTACTTCCAAGCGATCTTGATTGTACAGATGTTTTGAAGTACAAACCCACAAAATCTCAGCTACTACAGAATCTTCAAGTATGATTTTTTGCTTGTTCTGAATGGATTTTTTAAACAAATTTTTGGCTTTTTCGCTCAGATTTTGATTGTCTTGAATTAAAATTCTAATTACAATGTTTGCATCCAAAAATGTCATAAGCATTTTTTGTAATTTTTGATTACTTCAGATTCGATTGTTTCTTTAAAGTCTTTTTCGGAAAAATTTTTATCTGATTTCAGTGACGGTAAATCATTTAATACCTGATCAAGAGTATATTTATTTGGCAAAATCTCCAGTTTCCCTTCTCTTATTATTAATACTAAGCTGTTTTGAATATTAAAGGCTTTTCTGATTTTTTGAGGGATTACTACTGTTCCATTTTTAGGATTAACTTTTAGTGTTAACGTCTGAATTTTAGACATGATATGATTTTAGTATATTTTCTTATTTTATATAAATATATTAAATTTGTCAAAATCTTATTTTATTTAAATTATAGAGTGCAAACCCATTATCTTAATTCAATTCAGACAAACCAGACTACAAAACAAGTAGCAATATAATTTATAAACTAAGTATTTGAAGGCTTAGACATGTGCTTGGACTGTGCGTTAAGTTGGCTATATTTTAGAATCAAAGATATTGTTCTATAAACTTTCTAAAAAGAAAAAAGAGGGCTATCACACCCTCTTATAATTTGTATTTCAAATAAAGCTTACTTGCTATTCTTCTTTCTCTTAGCCCACATCGCAAGATGAGCGAAGGCTTTGTTACCGGCTGCTAATTGGTGAACTACATTCCTTTTTTCTACAGCTGGTCCCTCACTATTGAAAGAGCTTATTAAAATAGCAGCTAATTTCTCATCCATAGGCTTACCTTTAACATCTCTTGATGCATTAACCATCCATGTAAGGGATAATCTAAGAGCTCTCTCTGGATATGGCTCAACTGGGACTTGGTAACTAGCACCCCCTACTCTCATGCTTTTTACTTCGATCTGAGGTTGGGTGTTTTGGACAGCTTTTTCTAAAACTTCAACAGGTGCAACTTGTAATTCTTCACTAGCTTTATTGAGGGCACTTACTACGATCTTAGTAGCAACTGTTTTCTTTCCACTCAACATTACTCTGTTGATAAGTCTACTTACTAATACGCTATTGTAAGTTCGATCTGGTTTGATCTGAGGTCTCTTTAGTACTCTGGCTTTGCGCGACATAATTAATAATAACTACACTTAATGACAAATTGAATTTTGTCAACATTGAAGTATTACTTATAAGCACCCTTAACTAAAGCCTTTAAAAAATTTGGAAACTTTGACATTTACTTATAGAATGAGTATAATATAAATAAATACTATTAGAAAACTATCAATATGTCACCAAGATCTCGTATTTTTGCCCTTATTCTCGTCGTTTTACTCGTCGTCCCTTTCTTAGTAAGGAGTGAGCAAACTGGATCTGTATTAGGTGTTTTAGAGGACAATTCTGGTTCAGTTGCAACTGTTGGAGACGGTAATGGACAAATTGCTGGCGGAGTATTAGAAAATAAGTCTTACTCTGATGTAGAGTCTTCTATAGAAGCGGGATTAACTGGACTTGCAGTTTTGGATAGATCAGCTATAGTTGCAGTAACAACAGACAAATTTGCTCTAGCTAGCGAAGTCAAAATTACTTACGGAGACATCACTTTAGATAAAATCGTAGGCAACAACAAACAAGTTTTAGAAGAAGGTGAGGTAGTTATTTTGGATGAAAAGACTTTTAGGGAGCTAGGAATAGATCCAAACATACAAAGCTCAGTTGAAGTTGAAATAAAAGTATCTAAATGAACAAATTTTACTCTAGAATAGCCGTTGTTTTGTTAGTCACAAATTTTGTCACAGTGGGGATAATGGGGTATATATTTTATTCATACGAGCAAAGATTAACTGTAGCTGAAACTGAGAATCAAGAGTTAATAGCTGACTTTAACGAGATGTTATTATCCCAAAGGACTCAAAAAGACGAAATTGCCGATATTTTTACTAATCAGGCTGCTCTCAATGATGATTTGATTGACCAGCAAAAACAGACTGTAGCCAAAACTACTGATTTTCTAGCTTATTTGGAAAGATCTATTCGATTTGTCGATGGAGAAGCACAATTTACCCAAGAAGTTAGTGAAGAAGAGTATTTAAATCTAAGAAACTTGCTTAATACAAGCATATTCGATCTAAATAAATTTGGTGAAGAAAATGCTGCCTCCAAAGAAAGAAACTCCCAAAGAGTAAATCAGATTTATCTTGAAGCTAATGAAGATAGAAACAATAGTGCAAATGATAGGGAAGGTTTTAGGTAGAATTTAACTATTATACAATTCTACTATTTGTTTATAACATGGCAAAAATAACGATGCCATTATTTGAGAGTATGATTTAATTGAGTCTAAACCCGATTGTACTAAATTAAAATCAGGGCCTATCCTAGCTTCAAAATCAGTTTTTGCTTTTGATTTAGGTCCAAAAAAATGATAAAGATTTGGATTGTATCCTATTAAATGACCTGTATCATAAACGTCAGATGTTAAACTCTCAACGACATTTGCAATTACTGATTGTAACTGTGTGATTACTATTTGATTCTCTAATTGCAATTTTTGATCTACAATTCTCAGTTTAATGTGCGGATACACCTCATTCCTTACCTTATGAGTCTCATTTATTAAAT
>JBBSJV010000091.1:0-5147 GCA_038256935.1 Patescibacteria group bacterium | reverse complement strand
TGGCGCTAGAAGTACATATGGTGTCAAACCTGTTCCAATTGTTTTACCCGCAAACCCAGATGACCTACTTGACAGGGGGTATAAAGTTGATGATAGGCATAAACACGGTACACGATATGTTAATCCTGAAACAGGTGATGTATTAGACTTTCATCCTGGAGCTCCAAATGGACAAGGTTGGGATGCAAAAGATCACTATCACAGGCATAACCCAGATTCTAAAAGCAAGAAGGATCAGTATCTCGATAAAGATGGTAAGCCTATTGGTGGTGGGAAAGAAAAAAGTCATTTAAAGCCTGGTGAAGAGGCAAAGCCATAATATTGTAATTATATGCAAATTAAAAACTTTATTGAATTAAAAAATGTAATTGATGATGGAGTTCTATCCAAGCATGATAGAAAAAATCACCCTGACCTACCAGAGGATTTCTTCAACTTCGATGGTAGAGTTCAGTGGGGTAAGTTCATGGGAGAAGTATGGAAAGAAGGTGAAAAATTGTATGTTAATTTTGAATCTTGCGATAACAACGATAAATTTTTTACGATAAAAATCAATAATATTAAATATTCTAACCCAATAGATTACAAAGAGGAAAAAACTAAACAAAAAATATATGATCAAGCCAAGGAAAAAAACTTCTCTTTGGTAGAAAATTACTTAGATTTTAAAGATAATATATTTGAGTATACGTTAAATAACTCTAACCCTGATAATAAAATTTTATTTGCTGATCAAACCATTTTCTTAGTTGATAAGTATGAAATGTTTTTACAAGTTGTTTATGAAACTAAAGAAATATATACCGATAGAGATGTTATGGAATTATCAGGGCAACTATACATCTACGCTCAAAACATACAAGTAGTTGATACTAATATTGAAGGGTTGGAGTAATTTTGCAATTTCAAGGATAGCTAAGTACACTCACATGTCTATCTCCAAATGCAAATGTAGTAGAAACCACAGTCACAACTTATCAAGATGTCTATCAAACCAAAACCATAGCCCATATCCCATCCTGGCAAGACTACGCAAGAAGCAGTGAAAAACTAGCCTACGATAGACTAGAATCAGATATTGCCTTTGCAAGTATATGCAAAACTGATACAACCTTCCCCTACGGTTGTAACAGCCATCATAGCAGCATCGCTAGAAACTACGATCTAAGTGTTTCTCCAAACGTAGCAGGGAGAGAGAAATACATCCAAGACAACACCTGGTATGAACAAGTCCAAGTATTTGTAGGAAGGCCAGAGATTAATACTACTTATGCCACTGATCTTACTGATATGAGTCGGTATCAGTTTAGGAACCCTAATCCTTCAAAACCAAGCGGTAATAATAGTTCAAAATGTCAAAGCATAATTGATAGTTTTTTATGTGTAATTCAAAATAATTCAAATGTCGCAAATATTGGAGTAGTTATTGGTGAAGGCCTGAGTGATCCTGGAGTTAAAAATATTTCTCAGGGGTATGGTTATGTGCTAACAGTTGCAGGTTTAGCACTGAATATGCATAAAGATTTATCAAATCAGAATGACAATCAAGACTTTAAGGAAACTAAAAAATTTGTTATTGATGAGTCTGCAAATGCTCTTACGATTGACTTATCTGCGAAAGCAGGTTGTACAATGGGGCCTTATGGATGTTTAATTGGAGGAGCTATTGGTGTGATATCTACACTTTTACCTAAAGAGCAAAATCCGGCAGTGGCTAATCCAGAAAAAATTAGAATGGATGATAGAGGTATTATTACTGAAGATAAAAATAATCAAACTGTAATTTGCTTACCTGGGTGGTACTGGACTTGCACAGAATATAAATTAAATGAAGAAGATATTGTATGAGGCAAAACATAAATTTAAAAAAATTATTTATAAATATATTTTTCTTACTATTTATAGTTATAGTCTATTTTCTTTTAACTTATATTGGTTTTTCGTTAATTGCTTATATAATAATGGGAAGCTACCTTGTTAGTATAAATATTTTTGCCATTAATAAAGGCCTTAATGTAAAAAATAACAATTTATATTTTATACCAATCATCGGTACATTTTTTTTAATTTTTTATATCAGTAAACGCTAACATGTCACTATTACTTATATTTTTATATTTATTTCACATTGGCTTATCAATCATATTGTATGAACAGGGTATGCCTACTTATTCAATATTAATATTAATTTCATTTTCAATTATAACGTCAATAATAAATCTACTGTGGAACATTAAAAAGAAAAACAATGATGTAAACTTTATTAGTTTTTATGATGAACATTCTTTTTTATTTAGAATTGGAGTTTTGCCTATAGCTGGAAGCTTTTTTAATATTATTGATCTTATTAAGAAGTCAAAGTAACAGCCTGCTGACATTACTTCAATTTGTAAAGCATCTACACCCAAGCCTTTGATCCGTTTGGAGTTAGAACTAAGAGTAAGCTAAATATAAATAGTTTCTTAGAAGAGATTAATTCTAGTGCTAAGTTAAATAACCCGCAAGACATAATTAACAACACAGTCCCACTACCAAGTTATCAGGGAAGTTGGGAAGAGATAAATCTTTCTACTTCAAACAACAAAGGAAATAGTGATACCAAACAAGCAGGAAATACTCTTAACTTTGGTAGAAGACATCTGGATACAGCTACTTCTACTTTCTACTCTGTTGATCCATTAGCTAATGGAGTAGATTATGATCCGATGGAGAATGCGGCTTTAGTTGGAACTAGCCATTCTAATTCTACAACTAATCCTTACCAATTAAGTAATCAAAACTCTGTAATGAATCGGGAGTGGGATGGGTATTGCTGGGATATCCTACCTTTTTGTAAAGAAAGAAAAGCCAGTGGCGATGCATTAAAGGCCTTAAATCCAATATTGCAAAATCAATCACAACAAAATCAAAACACGATCAATACAACAATTGCAAAAGGTAAAGACTTTGGTACAACCAATGCCAGAAACCAACAGTTAATGCCGGAAAGCAAAAAAATGATTGATGCTCATTTTGAAATACAAGATATTCAAGATAAAGCAAGTAACGGTGGATACATGGTGCAAAGAATTTTCATCCCCTCCTGGCAAGACTACGCAAGGTCAAGTGAAAAACTAGCCTACGACAAATTAGAAAGCGATATTGCATTTACGGCAATTTGTATGACAGATACAGTTTTCCCCTACGGCTGTAATACTCATCACAGTAACATAGCAAGAAATTATGATCTAAGCGTTTCTCCAAATGTTAGAGGAAGGGATAAATACATCCAAGACAACACCCGTATTTGGTTAGAATTTGATCAAGCTGCATATCAAAGAGATTTAACCAATGCTCAAACTAAATACAGTGATGCTCTAGCAAATATTAACGGAATAGTAAGTAACCACGGATTAGATCTAAAAAACAAAAGAAACTCTTTACTAAATATATTATCCTTAGAAAGAGTAGGGCTAGAATCAGCTCTTCCTTCTTTACTAAATAACTATCAAAGGGCTAGTGATTACGCCTTTGAACTAAATAGTCAGGCCATCAACAGTTTTACCCTAACACTTGGAGGAGTAGGCTGTTTAATGATTGGACTTGCAACCGCAGGAGTTGGAGGTTCAGCTTGTGGAGCAGGGCTTGTAGGAGGAGTAGGTTATCAAAATGAAATAACAAGACAGCAACGCTACGATGGAGAAATAGACCAAGGTAGAGCAATAGGAATAGGAGTTAGAGATGCAGTAATTGGAGCTATAGTAGAAATTACAGGCTACAAAGCTATTAAAGTAGTAGCTCCAGCATTAAGTAGAGCTTTAGGCAGAGGAGCAGCATCTCAACTAGACAATTTAGTCCCAGTACTTGATGATGGGGTAAGGTGTGTTGCATGTGATGATATACCTGGGGTTGGTGGAGTTACTAAGGGTGTGAAAGGAACTGTACCTGTTATCAATAATGTTGATGATTTGGTATCAAATTCAACTCTGGGCATAGTTACCAAAGGAAAAACAACGCAGTATGTTAGACAAGGTGGACACCAACAAGCAATAAGTGACTTTAATAACCTAAACCCTTCAAATATAAAGACATATGATAACGGAACGATTGCAGGAATTTTACCTGATGGTAGATCTATTAATGTAAGATCTGGCTCTAATTCTGGACAGCCAACTATTGAAATTATTGAAATCAACAACAAAAGAACTAAATTTCGTTATGACAACTAAATTAAACACCTACCCAACAATTTTCGATCATTCTATATATTTGAGGAGTCTGACAATGAGAAGCTCATATGTTTCAGATAATGATCATAAAAATAAAGAATCTTTAGAAATTGAAATATTTACTGTAAAGAAAGAAATTTATAAAATTACATTTAGCAGCATTGAAAGTTATAGAGTCACAAATGAGAGTTTTTTGTTTTCTGGCAAATATGACATTGGTGGAGAAATAAATAGATCTGCTATGTATGTAACTCAAGACTCTGAATATATAACTTGGTTGAAAAATGTAAGTAATAACATTTACGATGAAAATATTTTTAAAAATATTAAACACTTTTTGATCTTTACTAATGAAGAAGTTATTGAGATTATATCAAATGATGAGCCGTTAGTAGCATAGCCAATGTAAGTTATCAAAGAAAAACAAACTTTAAAACATTTAGACTATATACTATTACAAAACCCCACAGTAAATATTTAATAAAATTTTTAATCAACAAAATTATGCAACAAAACACTATAAAATCCCAAGGGCGCTTTCTTAATGTTATTTTATGTCTCCAATTACTAATGGGAAATTACTTATTATTTTCATCAATTAGTTTTATTCTTGCCTTATTTCTTCAGTTTTCTTTATTTGATTATCAAACGTTTATAGTAACATTGTTTCTGAGCTTGTCTTTCTTAGTAGCAACACCTTTATTTATTAAAAGAAGCAAAGCTGGTTATTGGCTAACTGTTGTTAACATATGTTTAAGCATGATTTTTATGTTTTCTGAGATTATTAGAATATTAATACAGAATACAAATAACACAGATTTCATCGTAAATATTTTACTTTTAATATTGTTTACAGCAATGTTAGTAATAATGACTTTACCAGAAAATCGAAAAGCTTTTTTGTAAAAAATAATACAAACCTAACCCATCACACAGACC
>JBBSJV010000090.1:0-5217 GCA_038256935.1 Patescibacteria group bacterium | reverse complement strand
TTAAAATATTTTTAGTTAAAGATCTAGTGATAATATTTGAAGTTATTGTAGAACTACTTACAAAAGCTAGATTTGATACCCTGCTTCCAAAAAAATCAGCTACATCTGCCCTAACCTGTTCAATGCACTCTTGAACTTGCTGACTCAGACCAAAGCTAGACCTACCTGGATTTGCAGTTTTTTTAAGGTATTTTGTAACAACATCGATGACTATTTGTGATTTTTGAGTAGTAGCAGCTGAGTCCAGGTAAACAATTTCAGGGTTGTTTTGGAAGAAGGGGAAATGGGATCGAAAGTCTGACATATTATTTTTTCATGGCTTGAATAAAGGTAACTTGGGGATAATTCTTAATGCCTTGTATTTGATGGCTTTTACAGGAAATCAGTTCTAATTGAGTATTTTCAAAACTATTTATAATAGTCTGTATATCTGGATTAAAACCACCTTCCATTTTTTGATTTATTAAATTCTCTGTGTCTTGGTTTTTCTGATCATATCTTAATATAGAGGCATGTAGCACACCATTAGGATTGAGCATGGTATAAATATTATTCAATACTTTGATAAACTCTCTTTTAGTATTTACACACTCAATAGACTCAATAGCTAGAATATGATCATATTCTGTGGCTTTGCTAGCTTTTAGAAAATCATAAATACAAACTTGAGAAGTTTTTTGGATCAATTCTGAAAATAAAGTTTCAATGTCGAAAGTTGTATTGACAAATTTTTCAGTCTTTAAATAATCCAAAGTTGAACTAAAACCTTTTTCGAAATCAATTGGGTTAGAGTTGAAAATAATATCAGCCTGTCTATCTATGTTTTGAGAATGATAATCAAGAAAACTAACTTGGCTAACTTTATCAATATATCCCATTGCCCAATAATGACCAATTTGCCCACACCCTAAATCTAAAACTGATCCACTACTAATATTTTTTACAAGTTCTTGGAAAACCATCTTACTTAATTCAGTAATCGGCTCGTAAACATATTCAAAATAACAAGTTAAATCACTCATGAAGTTTTAATTATATCAAAACCAGATCCTTTCCAGTTGTTTACACCTCCTTCTAAAGAATAAGCAATATAGCCTTGTTTATTTAAAAATACAGAATATTTTGGACTAATTTTACCAATACTACATACAACAACAATTTCTTTATTTTCAGAAAATGTTTTACCCTGTTCTATAATTTGAGCAAATAATTCATCTAAAATATTATTTGAAGTAGGGATATGTCCAATAGAAAAAGCAAAATTACCTCGAATATCAATCACAATAGGCGGGTTTTGAGTTTTAATTTTAGCATCTAAATCTTGGGGACTAATAAAATTTGCCTGATCGATCTCCTCTTGAGAAACTTGACTAACCGTTGGATTAAGATAAGTTTGAGTATTAAAAATATTGGGAGACTGTTTTTTTATATAATTTATATATGATTCAATTCTATCACAAGCAATAAATACAGCTACCTCTTTTGATGTTTGCTCTTTATCTATGCTGCGAAGGTAATCAAGTGTACAGCTGAAGTTTAACCCGCTTGTTAGCCCTGCCATTATTCCACATTTGCGATTTAGATCCTGTGTTCCTCTTATGGCTTTATCAATACCACCACTTATAATATCGGTATAAAAGTCCTTATCGAAAAAACCTGTCTCCCATAATTCATTTGCATTTCTCCCTCCTGGGACCCAACTATCAGACTCAGCAATAACACCTATTGCCTTAGTGTTCAATCCTACATCTTGTAAAGCTTTGACTGCTCCATATGTAGAACCACAGGTTCCTAAAACTCCAAAATAGTAATCGACTTGTGCAAGATCTTTGGCTACCTCATTACCTGTTTTGTAGTGAGCTTGCCAGTTAAGCTGATTATAATATTGGTCTGTATAAGTCCAACTATCTGAATCCTGTTTAGCTAAATTACTTGCAATGGTTGTTGGGTCGCTAGGATCGTTTGGGTCAGGACACTCTGAAAAACCAGAAAGTTCTTCTACTTGTGCTCCTAAAAACTGAAGCATCATTCTAACTTCTGGCACTTTAATTCTGTTTGTTATAGTTTTAAAATCCAAACCATAAACCCCAGATAAAGTAGCTAAGGCTTTGGCAGTATTTCCACTAGAAGATTCCAAAATAGTTTTATTATCTCTTATTGATTCTTCTAAAATCGGCTTTAACATTTCCCAACTAATTCTATCTTTAAGTGAACCAAAGGGATTATAATATTCTAATTTGGCATATAGCTCAAAATTCTGGAGCTTGTGAACTTTTGGGTCTATCTTTAGTAAAGGTGTATTTCCTATTAATTCAGTAACGTGATTATAGATCATATACTTTATATTATAATTCAAATGGGTTGTATTTTTCAGGAATAGTTATTTTCCATTCTTGTTTTTGTTTGTATGCAACTAAAAACTTACTCTTAGGATGCATAATCGGAGTTGCATCTTCAAAACCAGCGAAATATGGGGCTGTGTTTGTAAATACCAGAATATCTCCTGAGCAAGGTTTTTGATCAAAATAAACTTCTCTCTCGATTAAAAAATCATCTTCTCTGCAAAGATTTCCAACAACCATAACTGAGTACGGAGTTTCTTGATTGTTAGCTTTATTTGAGCATGGTATTAAAACTGGGTCTGAGATAAGCTGAAACATTTTTGCAACTCCCAAGTTATATAAATTTGCATCTAAAACCAATAAATTTCTACCATCACTTGCTTGCTTTATTTCAATTACTTCAACCAAAGTAATTCCTGCTTGTTGTAACAGGGCATAACCAGGCTCCAGGGCAACGCTAAACATATTATCATTTAAAATATCAGCTAGCATCCTACCTTTAGAAGTTTCAGTTGCCAAAATTGCATCAAGGTCTTTATCAAAATATGATTTATTAAACCTACTAATAGCTCTATCCTTGCCACCAATTTTACCATTTGCATTTACAAATAAGCCATAGCTGTTATTACCCCAAATTGGTAATTTTTTGTTATTTAAAAGATTTTTTTCTAGTAATTCTAGATAATTAGACCAGTCGCTGTAAGATTCTAAAGTCGGTTCGCTTAATGATCCACCAAGATTTACAGTATCTGGACTAAATCCACGGCTAAAAGAATCTTCTAGTGCCTCGATTAGTGTCTGTAAAATACTGGCTTTCATACTAGGATCATATCCATCACCATGAAAATGAAGACCTTTAAAGTCAATAAACTTATTGAGTTTAATTTGATTGTAAAATTCGTCCAATTGCTGCATTACTGATCCGAAACGGCTGTCTTTAAAAGCAATATTTCTATCACTGATTTGTGGATTATTTATCCTAATCAAAACTGATATTTGACTGCTCAAATTGAGCAATTTGTAGTTATCAATTAAACGATTTAATTCTTGAAGTGAGTCCAAACTAAACTGACAGCTATGAAAAAGAGCTAACCTAATAAACTCATCATTTTTGGGACCATTACAAAGAATTTTATCACCACTGAAACCACAGCTTAAGGCAGAAATAAGCTCATTTTTGGAAGAAACATCTATGCATACATCGGCTTTTCTTGCTTCTTTAACGAAGGCTTTGTTTTTTGTAGATTTGTGAGCAAAATAGATTTTCAAATCTACCCCATAATTATCAAAGACGGTTTTTATTCTATTTATATTTTTATTAATTTGATCAGGAAAGGCAATGTGAATGACCCCTTCATGCAATTTTTTTAAGGCAAACATATCTTGGCTTTGGATAAAGTTTTGAATATCTTGGCTTATTTTAGGTCTTATTTGCATCGTAATTATTGATTAGAAAGTTTTTTAACTACTTTGTTATAATCAAAATTGGTATCTATTTGCGTCTCAAGATCCTGTGAATAAAACGCGCTATACCACTCTTGACTACTTTTTTTGTGCATATCTACCAAGTTTGTAAGGTATACATCCCAGTCTCTACTTTGGTTTTTGACTGCGTTTTCGATATCTTCAAATGATTCTTTACATTCCAAAATATAATCATCCATGGCTTTTGTTTCACCTTGCTCAAATTTTTTTATATTTTTTGATTTAGGAAGTCTGGCTAAGATTATATCATCATCTAAATGGTTTTGGATAAATTCCTCATCCTCAGTCTCATATTTATTAATAACACACATAGTTTTCAAACCTAGACGATTGGAAAATTTCAAGAAATCTTTAAATACTTGTATACTTTTAAGAGTTGGCTCTACTACAAATATATTTATATCATAGGCAAAAAATAAAGATGTTCCTAAGTTATCAACACCTGCTGTGGCATCAGCGATTACCCAATCTTGAGAAGTATCTAACAAGTGATGAAATATTGCTTCTAAAACCATTAGTTTTCCATGATAGCATGTTGACCCTAAATCAGCATGTTCATAACTACCAACTGTTAAAAGAGATATATTATCTTGATACAAGATATATTTTTGGAGAAATGGGTCATTAAATTTTGGCAAAATGAATTGTGATTTCAAACTTGGTGGAGTTGTCCCGATAAATTCAGTATCCAATTGCCTATCACCCTTAAGATAGGTAGTTACTTCTTCGAATAAATTACCCATTTTCTGAGCCTTACCATCCATCTGCAAAGCTTTTTGTAAGTGGACGTTCAGATCAGCATCAATTGCAAGGATATGATCATACTTACCAGCTAAATACTTTACAAAAGCAGCTGTGGTGGTAGTTTTACCACTCCCTCCTTTTCCTAAAAATGATATACGCATATAATAAGTTTTAAATTTTTCTTTTTAAGAGTATTATTTTTGCCACTTTTGCATAAATAGCACCATTTCTATTCGTAAGTAGCGCAATATCGTCACCAGGTAAAATAATATTTCTAGCACTTACGATTTCCTTTTCAATTTCTGTATTCAAGCTATCTAAAGTGTCTTGGTTTATACCCTCCTGTTCAGATGCGCGTGCAATTACTTGTTCCAGATTATATCTTTTAGCTAAATCCAAGGGATCTTCTGTGGATGGAATTTGAGAGGCATATGAATCGTCGTCAAATTTTATTTGTTCAGGTGATTCCCATTCTTTAACAGTTTGCTGGGCCATGTGTTCTATACTAGAGACTATTACTGAGTCTATTTGACCTACTAATGAATAGTACATTGAAGGTTGGAAATATTCGCGTGTTTCTTCATCATAAAAAAAACTGTTTCTACTAATTTCGTTATTCAATAAAACCTCGTGTACTGAAATAATT
>JBBSJV010000089.1:0-5239 GCA_038256935.1 Patescibacteria group bacterium | reverse complement strand
CACTTCCTCCACTTTGATTTTCAAGATTAGAAAAAGTAGCAGAGACGTTATAGATATTATTATCAGAACCTGTCAGATCTTCAAAAAGAGTATCATAGATAGTAGTAGCTGTAGTTTGCCTGTTTGCTAAAACACTAACACTTGCAAAATTTACAGCTTGTTCATTGTCAGTGCAAGTAAAAGAAGTATCTACTCCAGTATCGTCTCTAACTACAAATAGTATCAGTAGATCCATTAGCACATAAATCGTTGTTATCAGTAGCGTCTCCAGCGTACATTGTCAGAGAGCCAGGGGAGACTTCTAGAGTTGCGCAGGATAAGCCGTTTGCTAGTGTTGTGGTGTCGCAGGTTGAGGGGGTGGGAGGAGTGATTGTGTTTTCGAGTCTTACTATTCTGTTGGCTGTGGTTCCATTATATGATGTAAACTGACCACCAACTATGATTTTACCATCACTTTGAATTGAGGTAGTGTAGATGGTACTATTAAACCCAGTTCCGGTGTTGAAAGTAGTATCCACACTTCCATTAGGATTTAATCTAATTAGTCTATTAGCCGTAGTCCCATTATATGCTGTAAAACTGCCGCCAAATAAGATTTTACCATCACTTTGAATTGAGGTAGTATAGATCATTAAACCCACTCCCCGTCACAAAACTAGTATCAATATCCCCATCAGCAGCCATCACCGAAATACTAGTGATAAAGATTGAAAGAATCAAAACTACAACCCCAAGTAATCTAGTAATACTTGCAGTCCATTTTAAAAATTGTATATTTCTAACTTTATCAAACATTTCTGTTTTTAATTTTGTATTTATGTTTATTTCAAAGACAGGATATGTTACTTTTTGTTTGTTGTAAAAAACTTTAATTTAATCGAAACAAGATACAATAGAAGTAACGGCCATCTTGAGCAAAATTTGTTTTTATGCCAGATTATCATTGCTATGACTGAGAGAGCAAGTTATGAATCCAAACACAAGCTTGAGCTTTCTAGATATGGTTTTAGATTAATAAAGTTTAATTTGAATAGATTTGTAGATGACTTTTTCAAATACAAAAAGCAAGGCATATTTAATGACGAAGCCTACGATTCTGGCACTGAAACAAATAGAGATCTAATGAGGCGCGGGTACGATTTATTGATTACTGAAAATACTGAATTAGAAATATCAGGCGATACTAAAGATCAAAATAAGTTATTAAATATTTTGGGAAATTCTTTGAGATCTTATTTGAAAACATTTTTTCCTCACTATGATCCAGCGCAATTACAGTTGAGAGAATACTCATTTGTGGATAATATTATCAATCATAACACAGTGGGCTTCCAGAAGTTAGTTAAACAAATCATTTTTGAAGCTGTAAAATATAGTTTCACTGATCAAAATATAACTTTTTATGATTATCTAAATCTGCTAAGACATTGGGAGCAAAAAACCCGCCAAGCAATTGATACTGGAATATATTATGATCTAGAGTCTTTACAAAATACCTTGAATCAAAATCTTAATAATAATCCCATGGTCCAGCTATCAGATATTTCTACTGATACATTGAGTAAAAGCGTAGGCGATGACGGGCTTAATGAGAAAATAAATATACTAAAAACCCCTACATCCTTGTGTATGGAAATGACGACTCTGACTACCTTGTGGGTTAATCTCTTGATTTTAATTATAAACTTTAAATTTGAAGATCCCACCTCAGCAATAAATCAAATCGAGTTTCTAGTTGTTGTTTCTTCTACCATTGTTATCTATAAATACATGCAAAGAAAGGATAAAAAAGAAGAACTGAGCCAAAAAATAATCAAATCTATAATTGATGTAAAAACTAAGAGACTGGCTGATTTTAATTTTGAAAATCTATAATCAATTAGTCACCAAACCCTGTTGTTAAATCTCAAATAGTGTGATAAGACTAAAAACATGGAGATGGCAAATTATGAAAATAGTGAAGGTTTTAACGAATTTATACTAGATTAGTGAAGGTTTTAACGAATTTATACTAGATATAATTTTTTCATTTCTTGAGCCCAGACTTAGGGATATTATTATATCATGTAAAACTGACAATATTGATGTAAATAATTCTATACAGCTCATAAAAGATGAGATAGCTTTATCACTCAATCTTTGTTTTAACTTTTCTACTTCGACGATAGATCTAAACATAAATGAACTTTTAAAGAGGTTTTTAACCTTGGATGTCGGCGATGATATTTATGAATGTACACTGAACACTATCACAGATGAAATAAAGTATAGTATTAAAACTCTTATAAAAAACACGAAAGTTGCAAATACAGAGTTTACAGGTAACGTGACTAATTTTTATGATGAATTTTTAGGATTTTTAGTAACTATAAATAAAGACAAATCAGCGTTTGATAATCTTAATCAATTGCTATCGATTATAAATACGGTATTCTCATTAATTATTACTCTAGATTATTCAGATATTTACCCACTGTTAACTAAACTTGGTTATACCAATCCTCAAAATTTCATAAAGGATTTTAAAGGTGGGTTTATTTCAATTGAGCTGTTTTATGCTAACATATTTATTTTCTTGGTAGCGATCTTGTATATAATCTTTTCAAAAAACTCTGGTGAGTTAAAAATGGTAGCTTCAATCTTGCTCTTATCTCTTGTTTCAGTGGATTTGACAGTCATAATCAATACTAAATCTAGAAGAAAAATACTGCTAAAGAACATAGCAAAGATAGCCACTAAAAAGTATTTTAATAAATATATTACTCAAATGATAAATGGTGAATAACCTACCTCACAAACCAATAAACATTTTCAACCTTGGGAGTATAATTATCAAACTCAGAGTCTGAAATTAACTCAACCTCAAAATCTTCTAATTCATCGTTTATTGAAATTAGATCATCAATGTCTAAAATATTATCTACGTGTTTGTCTTCATACCCGCCCATTGATAAACTTCTGGCTCTACTCATAGCCCCCATATTTGACCCTGCTACTACCAAGACTGCTTCGTGATGTTCATAAAGATTACCCTTGATTGTACCACCAAGATTTACAAAATAGATTTTTTTCTCAGGTTTTGAGCCCTCTTTTGATTTTGGTTTTAGCTCTACTCTATATCCATCCACACCATCGATTTGCATGTACCCGTCAATATGAAGTTTGGCTTTTTCTCCAAACCATTTTTGCTTGATTTGATTGTAGCAATCTTTGACATCACTGCCAACTGCAATAATCACATCATGGGCCTCGATTCTTGCTCCTACAGCTTTGCCTCCAGAGTAAAATAAAAACAGATTTAGTTGCATTCACCTTTTTTTTGAGATTTCAAGCGAACTGTCAAATTCAAATTGATCATATTTTGCCTATTTACTAAGTTAACAAAAAATACTAAAATGGAATTATGAACCCTGAAGAACTAATTAGACAAATTAATAAACCAACCGAGCTTGATTTACATGCACTCAAATCAGGTATGATTTTGGTATTTGATAGTTTTCTCAGCAATCTGAATGCAACTAAAACAGAAATATTAAATAGTCGAGAGAACTACAACCCATCTATAACTGAACTTGGTATTAGTACAGCAGCTACTGCCAAAAGTGGAGCAGATTTGAGTTATAATTTACAGCAAGAGCTTGATTCTAATCAAGAAGTTAAAGTTGATCCAGATGAATATTTGGTTTATTTGGATGTAGCCTTAAGTCAACTATTTACTTCAAAAAGATTAACGTATAATTACTCTGTTGCTACTAATGACCAAGTATGTAGAAGCTTAGACTTGTTACTTTCAAACGAAACTCCCCAAAATCAACAAAATTTCAAATCTTCAGTGCTCAGTGTGTTTGGCTTAACTTTGCAATAAAGTTATTATAATAAAATTACAATTGCTCCACAGGTTCAATCCCAAGTAGCTCTAAATTACGATGCAAAACTTGTTTTAGAAGCTTTGTTAGTACAACTCTGTTGCGCTTTATTTGTTCATCACTTTCTTTTTTGATGGAGTGACTAGCATACCAGCTGTTGATTTCTGAGGCTAATTCATACTGATATGTACATAAGTAGTGTGGCTTCCAGTAAGTTATTACCATATCCAAAATCAGTGGTAATTGCAAGATTTTGTAGACCAGATTTTTCTCTACTTGATCCAATAATTCAAAGTCCAAATCTGATTCACTAACAGTCGCTTCTTTTTCCAAAATAGAGTTTAATCTAGCGATACTGTACAACTGATACACCCCCGTATTTCCTTCAAACTTTACAACCTGGTTGGTATCAAAAACCACATCTTGTTCTCTGTCTCTATACAAATCTGCCCACTTCAAAGCTGCTACTGAGATTTTGCGTATCTTAGCTGTGCTAATTGTAGTATAATTTTTTTCTTCCAAGACTTTTTTGACACTAGATTCCAAAGTCTTTTGCAATTTTTCAAATTCGAAAATAATCCCTTTTCTAGTACTCATTACCCCTTCAGGTAGTGAGAAAAATCCAAATCCCTCAAACATGGCCATTTTGTTATTTAATATATCGTACGCCTGCTGCATGTCCCACTGATTCATAAATCCAAACTCGCTTCCAAGCCAGACTTTACTATCTAAAATAATTTTAAGAACCGCAAAAACCTGATAAAAACTATGCCCTTGGCGAGTGTCTGTAAAACTAATTGCCTCACTAAACCCAAAGAAACCAGCGTATACTATTCTATTGATGACGTCTCTGGAGTGGTACAGTGAATACCCTTCTGAAGAAATCAGATAACACCTGCCAAGATTTTGCTCTTCTAGATCAATGTAGATTGCCTCCCCTTCTTGAGTTGCAATCCCAGCTTCAACTAGTTTTTGAAAATATGGTAAGAAACTAATGTAAAAACTCTCTCCAAGGACAAGATCAAACTCACCTTGTTTATGTTTTGGATTGAGTTGATGAGCTCCAACTAGATTTTTTATTTTTTCTACTTTACTCTCTTCTACTTTTGTGGGGATCTGTAGCCAGTATGGATTTTGATTAAGGTTGAAGTATTTTTCCCCGTCCAAAAACTCAGTTCGTGAGGCTGAAATAAGCTTGGTATAGACTTCGTATAACTCTTTATATTCTTCCTCTTCTTCCTTTTCTAAGGGTAATTGCTGTAATCCTTTTTCAAGTAGTTTAGATTGCTCCTTAGACTCCACATTGATATTAGGATTTTCCTCTAAAAGGCTGTTTACCTTCACATAGATCTTATAACATTTGGTAATGATTT
>JBBSJV010000088.1:0-5567 GCA_038256935.1 Patescibacteria group bacterium | reverse complement strand
CTGCTGATGGTAGTTTTAGTCATTGGAAATACAAGGTTAAATTGCATAGGCATTTAAGAGAGGATAGGAAAAGGAGGCTTATTGATGAGTTGCTTGGAGGGGGTAAATGATGTAAAAAAATCCATTTTTTCCCTATATGCCCAAATCCCTGTAACTAGACTCAATTCACGACTAACTTTTACACTTGCACGCATTACTCGCTAGACATAAAATACTTAATTTATCAATAATGCCACTGAAACAGTTGTGGTATGCGTTGTAAAAATTGGTGCGGAATTAAGTATAATTGTAAATGTAATGCTGTGGTTGCAGTTGTGGCCTGTGTCGACAAAGTCATAAAGGGATTAGTTATACAATACTAATTTGGCCATTTTTAAATTAACAAAGAACCCCAGCATTAGTTGCCAGGGTTCAAATTTAATAGATACTTAAGATTAATCCTAAATATTTAAGTCAGAAATTAGTTAACTTGAAGTTTTTGACGTTTCTTTTTAGTGGCCATTCTAGTAGATAGTATAGCGGAAGCTAAAAATACCACAAATCCTCCAATAGATAACCCACCACTTCTAACCAAGCTAGAGTCTCCAAGGACTAATCCAGCAGGTTTGACTTGAATATCAACAGTGGCATTGTCACATAAATTATCATTGTTACAAACCCTATAAACAAATTGATCGGAGCCTGCGTAATCAGGCTTAGGCTGATAGACAATTTTATTATCGGGAGTTGTATACAGAGAGCCATTTTGTGGATTGCTAATAATTGTAATTGACTTAACAGAATCGATCTTATCATTGATTAGAATATCAATAGTTTGTGGTTGATTTATTTGCCCTTCTGATTTATCATCTACAGCTTCTACTTGATTTGAGTCCCCATTTACAATCGGAGCTGGAGGTTCTTTTTCCTCGTCAATAACTGTGACTGTGACTGTTGCGTTATCACATAGTTTGTCTGTATCACATAACTTGTAATCAAAAGTATCCTCCCCAACAAAATCAGTGTTTGGAGTATAAGTAGCACTTTGATCTTCGTTAATAACGACACTACCATTTTTAGGATCTTTAACTATGCTAAAGTCTGCTTTACTTAGGTCACCATCAGGATCAGAATCGTTATTATTTATGATAATATTAACTCGGCTGTTTTTCTTAGTAGATTTTACATCATCAGTTGCAACTGGTGGTAATGGTTGAGCCTGCGAATCATTTATCGTTATAGTTACTATAGCATCATCGCAAAGATCAATTTCATTACAGATTTTGTAATTGAAAGTATCTTCTCCAACAAAATCAGGTTTTGGAGTATAAATTGCTTTTCTGTTTTCGATTTTTACAGTTCCGTTTTTGGCCTCAGTGACTAAGCTGGTTTCTACCTCATCGATAGAACCATCAGGATTGGAATCATTATCTAGAATTGAAATTTCAACTGGGGTGTTTTTCTTAGTAGATTTCTTATCATCATTTGCAATTGGTGGTAATTGATCATCCCCTAATACTTCACCGATAGTAATTGTAACCTTAGCCTCGTCGCACAATCCATCATTATCACAGATTTTGTATTCATAAGTATCCCCCCCTGTATAATCTGTATTTGGAGTGTAGGTGGTTTTCCCATTCTCGATCTTAACAGTTCCATTAGTTGGCTGTTTTGTTATTTCAAGAGTATTTACAACTAACTCTCCATCACTATCAGTATCGTTTTTTAAGACGTCTACTTCTACAGAAGTATTTTTGCTAGTTTGCTTACTATCATCAACTGCTGTTGGTGGTTTTGGATTTCCACAATCCTGAGTTACTTTAATAGTAGATTTTTTGTTATTTGTAGCTTTAGTTACACTACCACCTGCAATCATTTGGTACTCGTAATCTACTTGAACGTCGAATACATATTCACTTACATTTTGACTGCTAAAGCTGATTTCATAAGTGATTGTTTTCGACTCGCCTGGGTTTAATTTACCAAGATCTATACCTTGATTGTAGTTAATCTTTTGCCCATTTACTTTGACTGAATCGTTTACTAAGGTTGCATTTGCTGGAGTTAACTTAGATACAATAGTTTTATCCGAAACTGTAGACCCATTGTTTTTGACAATTAGCTCAACTGGAGCAGTTTTTCCAGGGCAAACTAGATTTTGATTTGGTAAGTTTAGAGTAATTTCAGGTTTAGCTGCATTGACATCAATCTGCATTCCAAGAGCGTTGATTACATAGCTATCTCCTGTGGATACTCCTTGAGCATAGGCTGCAGTTTGATTATTCTGTAGCTGATTGGAAATATCGACTGCTGTGATATCCCAGCCTTGTCTAGTAGCCTCCTTATTGGTACCATTGTTTGGTTGGTTAAGATTACCAAAAGTGCCAGAAGTATTAATTTTGCCATCATCTCCATTGATCTGTGAAGCAAAGAAATTATCAACTGAGTTGTTAGGGCCTTGAAGATCTTTTAAATTATTACGATCAGATCCAAACCTCATCCTATCTCCTTTATACATATTATCACCTTCTTGGCTGCTTACAAACAGTTTTCCATTTACATTCCCGTTTGTAGGTGTGGCAAAGCCTTTAACTTCAGCGATATTTGTAAATTGATCAGCCCCTACTTGTTCTGCCCCAACAAAAATGCTAAGGTTTCTAGCTGGTTGAGCCGAATCTTTGTAGGCAACAGCGATTGTGTAACCGACGTAGTTGTTGTAAGGGTTGTTTTTGACTAACACACTTGGAATCCCTTTGGCTGTATAAGTTCCTCCACCAGCTTGTTTTACTATATTAGTTATATCCTGGGTTCTAACATAAGAGGCTGAGGCTGTGATCTCGCCACCAATATTGCTAGCAGGAGTTACTTGAAAAGACCCTTTTGGAGTTTCAAGTGTAATAGCTTTATCAAGTTCTGAAGCAACCGATTCATTAAGATAAGAATAATTTCCACCCCAGATTAATTCTGCATGTAAAATTTCACTATTTTCTGGGAGGTTTAACTTAGAACTCGAGCTATTTTGTTTCCAATTAGCAGTGGTTCCTGCCGTCTTTGGTACAAAATCATTATCTGTAAGAGCTGTGTTTGTACTGATAAAAGTCCCGCAACTACCATGAGCAGCAGAGCTTTCCGAAAGACATAAGGTATTACCTGTAAACGTAATTCCACCATTTTCAGTGGAGTTGTATCTGAGCACGTACCCTTCTTTACCGGTTATTGCGCCGAGTACTGAAGGATCAGTAGTTTTACTATCAGAATGTTGTTTAAGTGCTGTTTGAGCTGTCATAAACATCCCGAGACTACTCAAAGCAATTCCAAAGACTGAGAAGATTGCTACTGAATAATACACGAAAAGTTTAGACCGTTGTTTGCGGTTCATATTTGTTTTTATTTTAGTGTTTTTAAAATTTGTATCTTTTAAATACTAATTAGAAGCATGACCCAACTTTTCGGTTTACTCAATAGAATAAGGAAGCTAAAATGTGTTTATTTATTCATGTAAAGTAATTATATGTATTGATTAATCGCCTAATCAAAGAAACTAATTGCGTTAAAATTGAACTAAAAACAGAAGCACATATCACTGAACTAGGCTTCTTAGTTTATATGTTAATATGATGGGGGAGATTTTGAAGTCTTGAAGTATTTATTTGACAATTTTGATAAATAAGAGCTTTATATATCCTATATGGCATCAACTTCTCAACAGCGTCCAACAATGGGCGATTTGCTAAGAAATGTCTCTGATAAACCTGATATTAAGGTCGGAGATCAAATCAAAGGAAAAATAATATTTTTGGCTAAAAATCAATGTTTAATGGACATTGAAAACGTAGGTCTTGGAATTGTTCGTGGTAAAGAATTATACAATGAAGAATTCTTATCAAGACTAAAGATCGGCGAAGAAATTGAAGGAATGGTGATTGAGCTTGATAACGAGCTTGGTTATACTGAACTCAGTTTCAGAGCAATTGGAAGAGATAAGATTTGGGAAGAAATCAAAACAGCAATGGAAGAAAAAATCACTGTTCCAGCTCGTATTCGCGATGCTAATCGTGGTGGTTTCTTGATCAAAGTTCATGGCGTTGATGGTTTCTTACCAGCTTCACTACTAGCTCCAACTCACGCTATCAAAAACGCTAGCATGGAAGATAATAGTCTTTTAAACCAAATGAAAAAATATTCAGGCCAGACTTTTAACGTAAAAGTAATCAATGTTAATCCTGAAACTGAATCAATTATCGTTTCAGAAAAATCTGTTAGTGATGAAATTGCCCACCAAAAACTAACTAAGTACAAAGTTGGTGATATGGTTGAAGGCGAGATTGTTGGGGTTGTTGATTTTGGAGTATTTATCCGTTTCGATGATGATCTAGAAGGTCTTATTCATATTTCTGAGATTGCTTGGAAAAAAGTGGAAGATCCTAAAAAAGACTTCAAAATTGGTCAAAAACTTAAAGCTAGAATCGTTGAAATCGATGATGAAAACAGGATTAATTTATCAATTAAACAATTAATGGAAAACCCTTGGGTTGAATTTTCAAAATCTACCAAACCTGGTGCTAAATTCAAAGGAACTGTTTCCAAAATTGTCTCTTATGGAGCAATCATTGTAAATGAAAACGATATTCAAGGTCTTTGCCATATTTCTCAGATTTCTGATGAACCTTTGGAAAGTCCAGCGAAGATTCATGAAATTTTAAAGGTTGGTGAAACCAAAGAATTCACAATCTTGAGTTTAGAATCTGATGAAAAATTGTATCTGACTCTTTTACCAATGGAAAAAGCCAAAGAAAGACAAGTTCAAATGGCTGAAGATTTAGCAAAAGCTGAAAAAGAAAGTGAGGAAATTGAAGTATAGGCTTTTCGATCATGACACACATTACTCGCATCTTTTGGTGCGGGTTTTTGTTTGTACAAATATTTAAATTGACGAAACGATATAAAACAATTCAGATTAAGTTGTTATTATGTCAGACAAACACCACTCAGTAGATAGATTAAATTATATTGAGTTTGATTCTAAAGGAAGTAGTCAAGGTGCCCATCAGGGACACCACAGCAAGCATGCAGATCAAACGCAACCAAAGACAGCTAATACTAAACTTCAGGGCTTCAAACAGGGTCTTAGTAATAGATTATCAGGTTTAAATGGACAAACAAAAGCTCTGGCTGGTGATACAAAAATGTTACCATCTACAAATGAACCAAATCTAAATTCTTTTGGTTCAATCTTTAATCAAGATTACAAAGATATGAGTGGAGTTGATAGGGTTTTCAAAAAATCTGCTATCTTTTTAGGGGTCCACCTGTTCTTTTTCCTATTACTTAGTATTGTAGGGTTTAACTGGTTTAACTGGTCGTTTTTATTTAACCTATTTGTATTGATTTCTTACATTGCTACTTCAATGATATTCTTTATTATTGTAGCAGATCGCAGTTACGTATGGATTAGTGTAGGAAGCCAGCTATTTGTAATAATTTTGACTAGCTCAATTATGGGTCAAGGCTTTTCTTTGGCCACAATTATATTTGCATTATTGATAGTCTTTTTTGCCTTTATTTCTTATTCTGAACTTGAGAAAGTG
>JBBSJV010000087.1:0-5917 GCA_038256935.1 Patescibacteria group bacterium | reverse complement strand
TGTCAATTTATTCGCTGACAATTTTAATCTGTCATACTGAACTCGTTTCAGTATCTTTTCTCTATTAATATAAGTAACAGACCCTGAAATAAATTCAGGGTGACACATAGATTCTGTCATTAAAATAATTAACATCTACAAGGGTGACACACGGATTTTGTCATTAAAATTATTGACAGTTACAAGCATGACGTAATTTGTGAGTTTTGTACTAGTTTTTAAGAGATTAAATCAAAGTTCCTAAAAACAACTGCCAAGTCAGAGCAGATTTTGCAAAAATACTCAAAAAGATAAACATTCTCTCTGTAAATTCATAGTCTTTCCAAAAGCTAATCTTCTTGTAACTAAGGTACATATTTAGTCCAAAGATATTGAATAAGAAGAATAAAGTAAAAATCAAGCTATACAAATAAGTAGGGGCTTCGACTCTAAAATATAGAGCTGAGAAAAAATAAGAGAAAATGATTATCCAAGGCACAATTCCAAGCAGTGAACCAATTGAAAATGGTAACCAAGTCCTTTTTGGTTCGTTTCTATTTATAATTTCTACCAAAACCCCGCATAAAATCATACCCACATTTAAGGTACAAATTGCAAGTAAAGTATGAAATTCTCTAATACCAGTTACAATTGCAATAATGGCTATCATCACTGTAGAGGATACTGAATATTCTAGCCAGCGGAAATAGTTTACTTTTCTTTCAATCATTTTTTGATACATTGGATAGACCTGTGGTAGCGAGATTATAAAGTGAGAAAGACCACTAATAATTGTAACTATGGAGATTAGAAATCCTAATTGCAAAGTGAGTATATCTAGTGTAGAAAGTGAAACAATGTTCGTATTTTCATCAAGCTTTAAAAACTTGTAGTAAATAGTCACCGTTTCAGAGTTTGAAAGCAAGATCAGTATAATAGCCTGAGATAAATGCGTTATAGCCATTACTAAATTAAGCACTCTAAGATTTTGTAAATAAGGTAGTTTGTTGATGTTCATAAATTTAAAACTGAAATTGGAAGACGCAACTTAATAAATACTAGTATATGTTATATTTTAATATATGACAAAAAGTTTTTTCTAAAATATACTTAATTGCTTTTACAAATAATACAATTGTTAGAATAAGGTTGATATGAAGGATGCAAAAAATAAAACTACAAATTGGACATCACTGCTTCTGTTGCTTATCTTTTTGTTTCCAGTTATGATCCTAGGAAATATCATTAGAATCGTGACTCAAACAAATCTAGAAAGCCAAAAAACAGGCTCCACCTTACTTCCTTTTTTTGGTGAGAAAATAGAATACTACGTTGCTCCTGGGTCTGACTCCCAAATCCAAGTTTTATCAGAAAAAACCTATCTTATTCCTAGTAATGAGCAAGAAAAAACTACCAACGTGATTACTCAGTTTGCTGATAATGGAAAATTACTTGTCACCACAAATAAGAATTCCATAAGAAATTCAGTCACTTACAAAAGTGTTTTATGGGAAGTCGATGCCGATGGTTTAAGATTGCAAAAAGAGCTAACTAATCAACATTATTTTGATACTGATAATAATTTATACCAGCTTAATTATCAGCTTTTACAAGAAACCAAAGAAAGTGGAAAAATCAAGCTTGATATCGTCAAAGATGGAATTACAAAAAGCTTAGAAAGACCTATTGTTATACCTAATACACTAGACTACAGCCTGAATGATTTACCTGTAATTTCGGGGGATAAAAAGATTGTCTCATTGCATTTTAAAAACCTTAAAAATGATCTACAACCTGATATTATAGTTTTTCTAAATATCTCAGCAAATGAGCTAATAATTAAAAGTTTAAAACCTCATCAAGTAGGGTATCTAAATCAAGATGGCACAAAGTATTCTTTTTATGATTTAAATGAGAAGGCAGTATTTATTCACAACCTTGAGACCAAAGCAGTTGATAGACTAGAAACAGACATTGAAACCTCTAGCTTTGCCAGTAAAGATGGTAAGTATTATGTTTCTGGAACAATTCAATACCAAGATGCAAGCGGTAGGGAAAGTAACGATCCCAATCAAGTAGTCTCTATTATAAACTCACAAACTCTGGAAACAGAAACAGAAATAATGATTTTTATGAGACAACAAATCCGCAATATCATTCCAATCAATGATAATATCGTCATGGTTGTAAACGATAAAGGTGTGATAAACTTCTTGGATCTAAAAACTCAAGGGGTGATCAGAACCATTACAAATCCAAAGTTCAAAGGGTCGGATGAAGCTATTCATTTTTATTACAATTCGATTTCATTAAGTCCAAATAAGCAAAAACTAACCGCTGTTGATACTGAAAACACTGTTTATATTTGGCCGATCAGTATTAACAATTAAAGAAAATCATAAGTCTCAGGAATTGCTTAAAAAAATCCATTTCAATCACAGATAAAACTTGACAGGATAAGCGTTTTTGAGTTTTAATAGAGTGTTTACTATGCTCAATTCAGAATTAGAAGTCATCCAATATTGGAAGGATAGCCAGATTTTTGAAAAATCCGTGACTCTAAATAAAAAAAATGACCCATTTGTCTTTTACGATGGACCTCCGTTTGCAACCGGCCTGCCTCACTGGGGACATATTTTGGTTTCTTATGTCAAAGACTCAGTTTTGAGATATCAGACTCAAAAAGGTTATTATATTCCAAGGCGTTGGGGCTGGGATTGTCATGGAGTGCCAATTGAAAAAATCGTTGAAAAGCAATTGGATATCAAAGACAAACGTGATATTGAAAAACTTGGTATAGAAGAGTTTAATAATAGATGCCGAGCAAACATCATGAAATATGATAAGGAGTGGAGAAAGACAATCGAAAGAATGGGGCGCTGGGTGGATATGGATGATCAGTACCGCACAATGGATAACGAATACATCGAGTCAGTTTGGTGGGGTTTAGGTCAGCTTTGGCAAAAAGGTTTGGTTCATAAAGACTATCGTATCAGCTTGTACTCACCTTCCATAGGAGTTCCTCTATCTCACACTGATGTTGCTATGGAGGTCAAATACGAAAATGAAACTATTGATTCTCCAATCTTGCGCTTTGAAGTCACCGAAGATGACGCTAGAAAACTCCTTGATACCGTTGGGGAGCAGATTAGTTTGCAATATTCAGAACAAATAAGATACAAAAGTGATATCGAAAAAAGAGTTTTAGCTTTAGAGAACAGCAAGAGTAACTCTAGAAAAGTCAAAAGCACCGATCTAATTCAGCAAAACACCTTTGAGCAAATCAATTGGGATGCTTTCAAAACCGACGAAGAGGCTATGGCTGATTTGAAAAACCTCAAAGTTCAGCACGATATTGTCCTTGAAAATGTAGATACTCTGAATAAACTCAAGGCAGTCATTGCACGCAGCCACAAACTCAATATTTTAGCTTGGACTACAACTCCTTGGACACTGCCTGCAAATGTAGCACTCGCTATGGGAGAGGAGATCGAATACTCCATGTATTATCTAGGAGCTAGCTCTGAAATGGTTATTGTAGCTGAGAAAAAAGCCATTGATGTACTGTCTTTACAGTTCCATGAGGCTGTAGTCAATGCTCCTGAACTACAAGAAAAACTCAAACACGCCACTGATTCTAGTCAGTATTTCAAACTACTTGGGGTTGATATTATCAAAATTGCCGGATTCAAAGGTTCTGATCTGGAAGGTCTTGGTTATAAACAGCTATTTGTACATCCTGATCCTATCGAATCTTATGAAGAAAAAGCAGCTAGCTTTAAGGTCCATTTAGCAGACTTTGCCACAGAAGAAGAGGGAACTGGTATTGTCCACATCGCCCCAGCATACGGAGAAGAGGATTTTGAACTCAAGAAACAACGCAAATTACCGATATTAACTAGTGTTAATACTCACGGTGAAATTCGCTCAGATCTGGCTGTAGAACTCAAAAATGCTTATGGTAAGAGCTATCTAGCAGCTAACCCTTTGATAAATGAAGTTTTGGAACGTAAGGGAAGTTTATTTGCTCTTGAAAAACTGACTCACAAAATCCCAGTTTACGACCGTGACGGTAAAAAAGTCTATTACACAGCTCAAGAAGGCTGGTTTATCGGAGAAACAAAACTCAAATCTAAATCTTTAGAACTGAACGAGCAAATCGACTGGCACCCGCAAAGCATTGGAAATAGGTTCAGAAACGGTTTAGAAACTGCTCCTGACTGGTGTATCTCAAGGTCCAGATATTGGGGAAGTCCACTCCCTATTTGGCAAACAGAAGATCAAACCAAGACTTTATTTATTGATTCACTGGAAAAACTGAGAAAATACGCTGTTAATAATATTTATTCTATAATCAACGATACTGATTTGATTCCTGAGCTTTATGAGCATGGCAAAACTGTTATTTTTACAGACTCCAAAGCCAAATTACCTCTCGGTATCAACGCTGTACAGTTTAGAAGTAAGTACTTAAACAGCATGCGAGAAGAAAAAGAAGTAACCATGAAAGTCTTTGCTGAATATGCTCAACATATTTTGGATGAAATCATGCAATTGTTTGGCAGATACACTGATATCCAATTGATGTTTTCCAAATCAGAACAAGTCATGTGGACTACTTGGATATATTCACTCCACCCGGACAGTAAGAAGACTTCCAAACAGATGTATTTTTACAAGCAAACTGAGCTTGATGACGATGGCAATTGGTCTCCAGTAGGGGATATCAAGTTTTTGGATCTTCACAGACCATATATCGATCATATAGTACTCAAAGATGAGGTTGATAATATCTACAATAGAGTCGAAGACGTACTTGATACATGGGTTGATAGTGGTTCTATGCCATGGGCTTCTTGGCATTATCCATTTGAAAACAAAGAGTTTGTAGAAAACAACACCCCAGCTAATTGGATCAGTGAAAGTCAAGATCAGACTCGTGGATGGTTTAGAGTCTTGCACACCTTGTCTACTGGAGTGTTTAATAAACCTGCCTTCAAAGTAGTAAATTCTTTTGTGATGATGCTAGCTGAAGATGGTAGGAAGATGAGTAAATCCAAGCAAAACTATACTGATCCTAGTATTTTATTAGAAAAGTTTGGCTCAGACAGTGCTCGCAATTATGTCTTATCTTCATCAATCATGGATGCTGACAACTTGCGATTTAAAGATAATGATCTTAAAACAGTATTTCAAGACACGACTTTGATAATCGGAAATATAACCAAATACATCCAGTTTGTAAGAGATCAGTACCCACACATTGAAAAAGTCAAAGAATACAAGCACCCACTAAATAAATGGTGGATGATCTACACCAAAAATTACGTCAATCAATATATTGAGTACATGGATAACTATGAGATCCAATCAGCTGCAAGGCTTGTTATCCCATACTTGAGAGACTTTTCGACTTGGTATATCAGACGTAGCAAAGACCTTCTTGATACTCACGGACAAGAATTTGCCGCTTGTTTAGTAGAGACTGCAAAGTTATTTTGTATCACAACTGCCTCACAACAACCCTTTAATACAGAAAGATTTTGGGCAGCTATCAAATCCCAAGATGATATCGAATCAGTACATCTAACTAAGCTTCCTGCTAAATTTGAGATTACCAACGAGGAAGAAGTCGAGCTTGGAAAGATGACTGTGATTAGAGATCTTGTTAGCCAATTGCATAGTCAAAGAAAAGCCAAAAATATCCGTGTCAGACAGCCTCTTTACGCCGATTTTTCTAATCTTCAAATCACAAAGTCTTTCTTAAATATTATTATTGAAGAGTGTAACCTGATCCCAAATGATCTATCCAAGACTGAGGGAGAGGTAGAGACTATAGAATCAGATTTTGGTACTATTAAACTAGATCTTGTTGTAGATGAAGAGCTTGCAGCCAAAGGTTTTGCTAGAGACTTTGAAAGATCAGTCCAAGACTTTA
>JBBSJV010000086.1:0-5978 GCA_038256935.1 Patescibacteria group bacterium | reverse complement strand
TCTTAGCTTACTGAAGCTGACAAGGGGTAATTGTAGCTCCATTTTTTCCCTATATGCCCGAATCTAAACCTTCTCTAGTATAATACTTTAATTCACTAACCCAAAAATTTTTCTGCTCTTTGATTATAATATTTTCAACTTATTAATAACAGCTTTAACCACTTGGCTGTGATTTATTGGTGTATAGTGCAGACCATCATGACTATCAATTAAAATGTTTGAAATATCAATTGTATTCAAATCGGATTTATTTAACAGAGAATTTAACATCCTTCCAGTGTTGTTACAATTAACAAATTCAGTATCAATTGAAGTAAACTTTGTTTGATTTACAAACCATATATTACAATTTGGAATCAACTCAGAACTTATCTCGCTATACTTGCAAAGACTATTAAAAATTTGCTCAGCAGACTGCTTATATCTTTTTTTCAAATCATTAGTTCCTAAAGAAATAATTATAATATCAAGAGGTTCGTGTGATAATAGACAGACTTTAAAATAATCAAGGCCGCTGCGATAATGGTTTTGATCATCACATGTACCTGCAGTTCTTGCCCGCAAACCTTCCTCAATTACTTCATATTCAACTTTTGACTGGTCATTTTTAAGCCTTGTCCACCTGGTTTTTTCATCGTATCTTTGACTATGATCAAGATGATTTTGTCCCCAAGTATTGGAATCACCATAACACAGAATTCTTTTCATAGAGAAATCGATTAATACACACTACCACTTACTACCTTGTCATCGCTACCAACTTTTATCACCTTCACTCCTTGAGTATTTCTACCCAAATGATTCAAGGCTTTTGGCTCTAGTCTAATTGTCACTCCTTTTCTGGTAGTTAGAATCAAGGTTTCCTCAGTTCCGTAGACGATCTGAACTAAAACAGGCATACCAGTCTTTTTGGTCATGTTCAGGGTCTTTACACCACTTGCTGCTCTGTTTGTTTGTCTGTAATCAGTAAGACTTGTTTGTTTTCCAAATCCATTTTCAGTAACGACTAAAAGGGCTGGGAATTGTGAATCTTTTTTGGATTTTACTAAGGCTTGAGCTTTTTCTTCTTCACCTTCAGCTAATATTTCTTGATCTGAGATATCCAAACTAATTACTCTAAATTCTTTTTTGAGTTTAATACCCTTTACACCGCGAGCTGTACGACCAAGTGGGGATAATTTATCTCGATCAAAAATTACAGTCTTACCGTTGTTTGCCGAGATGATGATTTTATCTTCAATGTTGGTGCTTAGTTTTACATCCAATAATTCGTCACCTTCATTGATACCAATAGCAATCTTTCCAGTTTTTCTGATTCTGTTAAACAGATTTAATGCCGTTCTTTTGACTAGTCCTTTGCGCGTTGCAAAGACAAAGAAATCATTTTCATTATCTTCTTGTTCCTTGGTTAGGGTCAGTAGATTGGTTACATGTTCACCATCTTGGAAGGTTAGGTAATTGACTAAGGCTTGACCTCTTCCTTGTCTGGTACCGTTTGGCAGGTCAAAAGCTCTCATTCTAAATACACGGCCTAAGTTTGTAAAGGCGTAGACATAATCGTGAGAATTAGCAATAAAACTAGAAACTACATAGTCTTCATCTTTAGGGTTAAAGCTCACCACTCCTCGACCACCTCTTCCTTGAGTTCTAAAGGTATCAAGTGGCGTAACCTTTATGTATTGAGATTTGGTTAACTGAATCAGCACTTCTTCTTCTTCGATAAAGTCTTCTTTGTTGTATTCTGTGAGTGAATATTCCACAACTTGAGTCCTTCTAGGTGAGTTGAACTTTTCAGCCAGATCAGAGATTTCTTTGATAATAAGAGCTTGCATGACGGAAGGATTATCAAGGATGTCTCTAAGTTTTGCAATCAATTCAATCTTTTCCAAACGTTCTTTTTCGATCTTGTTTTTATCCAAGTTTGTAAGAGTTTGCAGTCTCATTTGCAGGATGGCTTCGGCTTGTCTTTCTGATAATTCAAATCTTTCTTGTAATCTTCTACTAGCCTCTTCTTTATCGTATGATTCACGGATTAATTTGATGACTTCATCGATATTATCAAGAGCGATTTTTAGACCATCTAGAATATGCAGTTCAGCTTCAGCTTTATCCAAGTCAAATTGGGTTCGCCGGGTTACTACATCTTTTCTGTGAGCAACAAATTCGACTAAAATTTCTCTAAGATTTAATAATTTTGGCTGTCTTCCATCGTTTACTAAAGCTAGCATGTTGAAGTAAATATAGCCCTGTAGATCTGTCATTTTATACAGCTGATTCAAAACAACTTCAGGAGTAGCTTCACGCTTGGTTTCAATTACAATTCTGATTCCTTTTTTGTTACTTTCATCTCTGATGTCTTTGATTCCCTCTACTCTTTTATCTTTTACAAGCTCAGCGATTTTGATGATCAAATCAGATTTATTGACTTGGTAAGGTATTTCACTGATAATAATACGATCTTCCAAACATTCTGATTTACTTTGGATAAGACATTTTCCACGACCTGTTTTGTAGGCTGAGATCATGTCATTGCGTCCATAGATGATACCACCGATTGGTAAATCTGGACCCATGATGTGCTCACAAAGCTCTTCAATGGTAGCTTCAGGGTTATTTATAAGATGAATAATAGCATTACAAACCTCCACTAAATTATGTGGCGGGATCTCAGTTGCCATACCTACAGCAATACCAGTTTGCCCGTTGATAAGCAAGTTTGGAAGAAGAGCGGGTAAGACTTTAGGCTCTTGGAAACTTCCATCATAGTTATCTACAAAATCAACTGTATTTTTCTCAATATCTTGGAGCAGGTAAGAAGCAGGTTTATCTAATCTACATTCTGTATAACGCATCGCCGCTGGGCTATCACCATCGATAGATCCGAAATTTCCTTGACCATCAACAAGAGGGTAGCGAATACTAAAATCTTGGGCCATTCTAGCTAGAGCGTTGTAGACTGAAGCATCACCATGAGGATGGTACTTACCAAGTACGTCTCCAACTACACGAGCTGATTTTACGTATTTAGCCCCTGGAGTAAGTCCCAGTTTGTGCATGGCGTAAAATATACGTCTATGTACTGGTTTCAATCCATCTCTGACATCTGGGATTGCACGACTGACAATTACACTCATGGCGTAAGTCAAATAGCTTCTCTGCATCTCATCTTCAAGTACGCGAGTCTCAACACGATCCTCAAGTGAGACAATTTCTGAAACTACTCCATCACTGCTTGTTTCAAGTGGGATTATCTCGGCTCCAGCATCAGTCAATTCATCAGTGGCTCCTGCTACATCTCCTTCAGGTAGGACTGGCTCTTGTTGGGCTCTATCTAAAAGCTCGTTTAAATCGGATTTATCATCTCCGTTTTGATTATTCTTGATTGTTTGATCTTTTTCTTCATCGAAAAGTTTACCTTGATCTGACATAACCTAAAAATGCCTAGTAACAGCAACTTTGTCAAGTTTTTTTGTGAGTTTTTGTATTGATTATCTATTTTTGCAAATCTACCTCAAAACAAACTTGCATTGACCAAGTATCCTCAACTAAAATTGGGTCAGTATTTATCCCGTTAGTTGCTCTTGTAAATGGCTCTAGGCAGATAAAATCAACATCTTTTTGAGGTTCCATTTGGCTCCAAATAACCAGATTATCGATAGTTTTTTGGGGGCTTGTCTCACTGATTTTAAGCTTGTATTCTGGGAACTCAAAATGCATTACTTCACTTGTAAAATCTGTAAATTTAGCTGTGTTAAAGTCGTCCCAATCTGTGGATCCAAAATCAAAATCTCTGAGATTTGTTTTGATTGTTTTTTTCTGATTGTGCTCTACTGGAAAATAAGGGTGGATTCCTGGGGCAATTGGAATAGAATCTTTTCCAAGGTTGGTTAATGATAGCTTATAAATAAGCTGATTATGTAAAAAAATTATTTCTATTTCTAAAGTATAGTCATAATTAAAAGCCTCTTCCCACTCCCTCTTTAAATTTTTAGAATTTAGCCTCATCTTGATTCCATTATTACATGTGACTTCTTCCCAAATCGAATTACGAGCAAAACCATGCTGGGGAATCTCTTTTCCAGTTGGGATGAAAATGTTATTTTCCAGTGGGTCTGCAAACGGAAACAGAATTGGAATCCCAGTTCTCTTTTGCTCACTTCCTTTATATAATACTTCTTGAAATTTCCCATTATTTTTGACTTGCCAACTAAGTAGTTGTCCTCCATTTGTAGTAGCCTGAATTGCCCCAAATTCATTTGCAAACTCGATCATGTTACTTGTTTAAATATTTCTTAGTTAAAATCTTTGATCTCTCCACTCCTGGCTGATCGAAGGTATTAACATTTAACATTTCACCAAGATATGCTACTGTGAGCTGTAAAAACATAAAGATTTGACCGAGGTTTTTGCTATCCACTTTATCGATTTTGAGAGTTAGATTGGATCGATTATTTTCAGTTAAACTATCCCGGGTTCCTGAAAGCTCAGCAGCTAGTAATTGATTAAAGCTAGTATTTTCCAAATATTCAAAACCTTCAGAATTAGCTTCAAGCGGGACAGGAATATCGACTTTGTAATCAAATTTTTCTACTTCCAAAAACATCACAGTTTTATCAAATGGCCCCTCAGCTAGTAATTGCAGCATGGAGTGCTGATCAGTAGCTCCCAACGCTTGCAATGGAGTAAAACCAGCAAAGACTTGTTTGCCATCTAAATCTAAAGTTTTACCTAAAGATTCACTAAGTAGTTGAGTGTACCAACTAGAAACAGTTTTGAGTTTACTCGAATACGGCATCAAAACTGAAATTGACTGCCCTGCTTGATAAGCTGCAAACAAATGGCAAGCTAGATCAAAGGCCTGCGATGAATCAGATTTGAGATCTCTATCTACAATTTGCTCTGCCCCTCTTAGTATTTCTTGCGGTTGAAGCTCTAATAATTCTGCTAAAACTAAACCAATACTTCCAAGCACACTGAATCTCCCACCGACATTGCTTGGCAGCTCGAAACTCAAGACATTCATCTCTTTTATGACTTTTCGAAGGTAGCCATTTACTGGATCAGTGACAAAAATCATATGGTTTTTGACCTGTAAATCACTTTGCTCTAGCTGGTCTTTGAAATAAAAATATTGAGCTAAAGTCTCAGGAGTACCGCCTGATTTGGTTTGCACTAAAAATACCGTATCAGATAAATCTAATTTATTGGTGATAGATTTTATTAAATCAGGATCAATATTATCGACAAATAAAACATCCTTGGTTTTGCCTTGATATAGAGCTTGGGTGATGGCTTGAGGGCCAAGCATGGACCCTCCTATTCCAAGTACAACGATCTGAGAATAATTTCTAAACTTATCTGGTATTCTTTTGAGATCTCCAACTAATTTTTGATCATCTGGTAACTCGTGAAACCCTTGATTGCGAGATAGGAGCTTGGATTTAGTTACTGAAAAATTATTAATAACTTTATCGTATTCAGCTTTAGCAGTGGGGTTATTTGAAGGGTGAAGCCACCAATTGTTGTCTGTGATAGTGAGCATAATAAAATAAAAGTAATCAGATAACAAAACAATGTCAAAACCCGTAGAGGCGACCACCGTGTCGCCATCCCCCAGCAAAACAAAAACCCCGTAAAAAAATACGGGGAGAGCCTCACGGCGATTGAGAGAAAAGCAATGTGTAAGCATTAGCTAGAACCAAGGCAAATTTATTTTGCCTCTTTGTCCCAGACTCTAAACTGGTACTGCACTAATAGTAACAAGTCCAATAGCCCCATACTTTAAGAAGTAACTAGGATTAGCTTGGTAGTATTTACCATCAGTAGTTTTAATCTTGACTTCAAAGTCCCATTTAGGATCTACTTGAGCTTGTTTAGTAAGAAGCCCTGAACAAAGAGAATTAGTACTTGCAGTTGCTTCTTTAATATTAGTATAACTATTATTACTTCCATATACTCTAGTAGAGATAGTACAACTT
>JBBSJV010000085.1:0-5990 GCA_038256935.1 Patescibacteria group bacterium | reverse complement strand
ATCAAGCCTGTCTCCCCAGAAGCAGGAAGTATTATTTGCTTCAAGAGTATTTACTTGAGAGTTGCTACAACTTAGGTTAAAGAAGCCTTTGGCTGGTTTTAGGTTGTCTATACGGAGGGAGAAGTCAAGGGATGCTCCTCTGTTAAGTTTACTGTAAAGTATGGAATCCACCCCGTCAGGCGTTGCCTGCCACCCCGTCGTGCCCCTAAGGTCATCTGGAGCAAGCCCAGATTGCACTTGAGATTCAAGAGGGGAATTTTCGAAATAATTATCTTTGATTTCTTCTCTCTTATCTAAGATGGAGAATCTTGGGTTTTCTGCTGTTCTGTTGATAAATCCTTGGACTTGTTCGTCGGTTTGGATTTCGTCACAGTCGGGCCCAGGGGTAACGTCTGGAGCAAGTCCAGACTCGCACCCTAAATTTGGTAATGGTATGAATACTACTGGATCGTTATTATCTCTGTCTGAGGGATCGATTACGATGGTGTCTTGATTGTGGTTGTTGGTGTAGAAGACTTTGTTTCCTGATAGATCTTCTAGTTTGATCACTGGGTAGTACATTCCCTGTAGTGGCCTGATGACAGTTAGATATCCATCAAAGGTAGTGGTGGCAATTTCTAGTGGGTGACAGGTGTTGAAGAGATGACAAGTAGTAGAAGCTTCTGTTGAATTTAGCCCCAAATCTTTTCTGTATTGCTCTGGTTCAAGCAAACCGTCAGGTCCGATCAAGTCGGGCCCCTCGCGGTTCGCTTCTTCGAAGCTGGCACCCTGCCTCGCCGGCAGCCGTCCCATATCTTCTCTAAACCCTAGCTCTTGATAAACAGAAGCTCTGGCAAGTGGTTCATTACTTTCTAAAGTATATCTCACGCCATCGCCAGTTTTGACCCAAGGGTTGATTGCAGTGGAGTCAACGTTTGTTAGGACAGACTCAATTTGTGGAAGAGTGGTATCCAGATTTATGAAGTATCTATCCACTGATTCTGAAGTATAATTTCCACGAGTTGCAGAAATACTAACTTCGTATAATCCATCTAAATCTACGGGTAGGGTAGTATCTAGGCTCCAGATACCACTGGATTGAGTTGTGGTTGTAAAGCTTTGAGTTTTTAGAGAATCAGCTGTTTTGATACTGACTGTGATTTCAGTTTCTGGATCTGCTACACCGATTAATTTGTTGGTTGTGGTATTAGTGTAGAAAGTATTTTCTATTTGTTTGGCAATGCTAGATTCTTCCCCTACACTCTTTTCAACTCGCAAAAGTCTTGGAGAAGATGGCAGGTGACCTAGCTCAACCCCAACGGTCATGGTTTGGCGTAAAGTATCTTTGAGACCTGTAAAGCCAAATTCATAGGTACCATCAGATAACCAAAATGGTGGGATGTAAGTGTAGTTCCACTGACAGGTTGTTCCCTCACATTTCTCTTCTTGATTTATCAGTTCTGGGTTTTTGAGTAGATCTTTTTTGATTTCTGGGTTTTGCCAGGGGTTTAGAAGAAGACTTGTTTCAATTGTCGTGTTAATTGTAGCAATTTGTTTATCTGGGTTATAGATACTGGAGTATTTGGGATCTACATTTAATGGCAGTGAGTTTACATTTGTATATTCAGAAAAACCAAGTTCAACAAGTTCTGTGTTTTCTGTGACTGTGGACTCTAAGGAAATTGTTCTTAGCTCATCAATAGACTTTTGTCCTGATAGGAATAGATCAATGTCGCTTTGAATGTTGATACCAAAGAAACTAGAGACTGCTCTGACTTCTACTAATGGGTTTGTAATATCAACTGTGATTGTAATTGTGTTTTGAGAGTTGATAGTATTGCCTAGCTCGTCTTTAGCTGTTGCTGAGACAATATGGGTATTACTGTATTCTGGAAGTAGGATTAGGGATTCAAAGGCTCCTGTAGCTGTAGTTGCAATATTGGTTTTTGTGTATTCGCAGTTTCCATTTGTGTTTTCAATGGTTTTAACACATAGATCTATTGTCCATGGGTTTGTTTCGCTAGTTTGGGGGCCTTGGCCTGAGACTTTGATTACACGGCGGGTGGTTTGGGTGTTGTTTTCTGGGGATAATAAAACAAGGGTGCTGTCACTGTTATCAATTATTTGTAAGACATGGCTGACGCTGACTTGTCTATTTTCTGTGGTAGTCAACATTAATTCATAAGTGTAACTGCCTGCTGGTAAAATATCCAATCCAGCTTGATTACCCTGCCCGTTCCAAGTCCACGCTTGAGGCAATTCAGATTCGAACTCTTCAATATAAACAACTTGGTTTTGTAGGTTTGAAATATTTACTTTGCTTGATCCAATTTTAGTAAACTCATTTCCATCAAAATCAGTAGCCTCGTTTGTAAATTCAACCTCATCAAAGAATCCATCCCCATTTGGCGAGAAGTTTAATTTGTCAGGAATTGAAGAAAGGTTTACTCCTGCAGTATCAATTACAAACTTATGATCAATAGTTGCAGTGTTTCCAGCCTGATCAAGACTAGTTAACTTGAGGTTTTGAGTGACTGACTCATTTTCATCTGTGCTAAGGTTAATATTGATTATCGCTTCACAGATTCCATCATTACAATCAAAACTGACTAGGCTATCAGGGTTTGAGAATAATCTGTCTCCATTTTGATAAGTGGTAATAGTTGATGTATTTTCTGTTTCTTCTTGAGCTTCTAAATCATTAATTACATCTTGCAGATCAACATTAAGATCAGTTTCGATGATTTGAGATGTAGCCTGATTTTGATCTAAATAAAAGATTAGACTTCTAGATAATTCTAGGCTGTCGATTCTTACCCAACTATTAGCTTCAGTTTGTAATTTGAGATTAGTTGAAGTTGAGGCAATCGTAGAATTTTGACTTGGAGAGACTACTTCGATTTGGGTTTTGGTATCAACGATAAAACTATGGTCAATGACTTGGTTGTTATCACAAGTTTCGTTAAACTCGTTATTACTTGAAACACAAACAATATTTCCAGCCAGATCTTTGGACTCGATATAGACCTGGTACTGACCATCCTCAAGCCCAGTAAGATTCAAACTACATGTGGCTTCAGAAATATTTCCCAAACAAGTTAGATTATTATTTTCATCAAGTAAATTAATTCCATTTTTGTAGACTTCAAATATTTCAGTTTGCCCGTCAATGTTTCTAGCTAGTTTGATTGTATATTCTATAGGGTTTGTACCAAGATACACTCCAGAATTTGTCTCATTTTGGTTATCAGTAATATTAAAGCCTAATGTAGGGATATTGTTTTGACCGCCGTTAGTTAGTAAACCTGAAGGCTTTATTTCAGAGATAACTGGAGCCGTTTGATCGATATTAACTTGCCAAAAATCTTGCCAAGCTTCCCCGTCCCAGATTCTATTACTAACATTGCCTGCATTATCGGTTGCAAATAGATAGATCTTATTATCACCATTTTCTAAACTTAGATCAGAACTGAAAGCGTTATTGTCTCCATTTATAGCCTTGGTAATATCAACCTTGTTTTCAATATCATTGATTGCAAGTTCTAATTTGACTACGTCGCTATCTTCTTTATTTGGAAGTAGATCAAAACCAGCTGAACCTGACAACATAATTTGATCTGTATTTAACCACTGATTCAGACTTGGAGTAGTGATACTGACAGAAGTAGAAGTATTATCAATTGTTACAATTTCAGAAGAGTTTGCATTCAGCTGATCATTGGTTTTACCGCTAATAGAATATACCACAGCTTGGATCAAGTACTGACCATCAACTAAAGCTCCCCCGTCCCAAACAAATTTTACTGCCTTTTTATTGGCTGAATCTTCTTGAGCAAGTTCTGTATTGTAAGTGTAGCCAAGATTTGTAGCGTTACATTCTTTGCTAACACCATCAATTACACAGTCGCTTGCAGTATCAACTAATTCACCTTTGCCTCCATCACCGTTTAATTTGTAGATTTCAAGCCCTACTCGATCAAAGTTACTTTCTGAGACAGCAAAGTTTATTTCAGTAGTGTCTTTGATACCAACACTTGTAGGATTAGTTGGAGAGATTCTGTTTTCAGATACACTAAAGTCAAATATTTTGGGTAGGCTAGTATTGACTGTAAATTCAGACCACTGAGTCCATTTAGAGACATTGGCGTTGTTAAGTGAATCTGGATCTAAGCTTTGGAATCTATCCGCTGCTTTGACTCTGATCGAATAAGTCTGATTATTTTCCAAACAATTTGTTTTTTCTGTATCAGAACAGGCAAATTGGAATACAGGTGAAGCTTGCCAGCCCTCATAAACTAATTGGTTTTGATCTTCTAAAACTGTAAAGTCGTTGAAGAATTCAAAGTTTGTGGATTTGTAATAGTGAGGAAGGGTTTTTTGAGTGTTTTGTATTTGTAGATTGCCAAAGATTGTTTCAGTAGCAGAAGTTTGTTGGTTGAGATTACCCTCAAAATCCAGACTTGATATTACTAACAACCCATCTTTTGTATCCAAATCAGGATTTGACTTTGTGCTTGTAACAACATTATTTAAGTTACCTCCGCCAAAAGAAATTTGTCCATTCAATAATTCTGCAAAGGTTCTGGTTGATTGATTGAAACTAAATTTTCTTGTAACTACGTTGAATTGATTATCATAGTAACTAACCACAACCTCACTTTTACCAGGAACTTGAGCAAGATCAACACCACTATTAGGGTGTAGATTAGTAGCAAAACCTCTCCAGCCTGTCCAAGGCAATCCATTTCTCCAGGATCTAATGTATATGTTTGAATCGTTATTACCTCGCCCTACTACGATCAAATTATCATCGATACTGATCATGGCTGGTTTTTGGGTGAATTTACCATCAATAGTAGCCCAATTTCCCCATGAAGTTCCATTAGATGTAGAAGTGAGGTAAATATTATTATCAGTTCCAGTAACTAGAAGCCTTAGATTGTTATTTGCAACTGCAGCCTCAACTGGCCAATATGACATGCCTCCAGAGATTTGAGTCCAGTTTGACCACACACCATCATTAGATAAGCTTCTACCCATAATCCTATAATCAGTAGCTGTGATAAACTGATAAAGCTGGCCTTTGTATTCTATAGTTTCGACATGATTATCAATAGCTGCGATTCCTGCTGGATAGATATATTCTTGGTTGTTTAAATTAAATTTAAGCTTAGCATCTTGGTTTTGAGAAATGACTTTATCTTTTACAACTTGGACAAAATAGCTCATCTCCATAGTTGGATCAATTGTTTTTTTGGCGTTATTGAGTTTGAATTTTTGATTGCTTGCACCATTACAATTATGCATGTAAAGTCTAAATCCGTAGGGTTGTCCTGGATTATCTACACATAATTGAGTGGCTCCGATTGCAAATTTGGATTTGATAGTTTGAGCGTTTGGATCGTACACAAATTTTTGGTGTACTGTGCCATTACAGGCTTGTAGGTACAGATCATTACTTGCTCCCCAACCTGTTTTAGCTGATGGAATAGTAGTTAGACAAAGTTGGTTTTGCACTACAATTTCATCGTTACCTGTAAGTGTCCATTGCTGGTTTTGGCCGCTATGTCTTGGATGCAAATAAATATCATTATTTCCAAAATCAAATACATAATTAGGTGATCCAACAGATTCGATATAGTATGGAGTGGGCTCGTTTTTAATAACAAATTGCTGACTATTTCCATCATTACAAGTACTTGCAGTTAGTAAATTGAAGTTAGCATTATTGACTCCAGCAGTTAAACAAATATTTAATGACTGTAACTTGATCTCTTTTTTAGCAGTTATTTCCCATTTTTGATTTGCATTATTTTCTGTACAAGTTGTTACAGTTAATTGAACATTTTGCCCTCGATAATTCAAACAATACCCTCCAATATTTCTAACTTCTCCAGTACCTTCAAAAATCCATCTAAATCCTAGATCTCCTGAATTGTAGTTTGAGATTGTAGCTCCAGAGTTATTATTAAACCCTGAGACTTTGAGATGCTGATTGGTAAGTAAAGACT
>JBBSJV010000084.1:0-6014 GCA_038256935.1 Patescibacteria group bacterium | reverse complement strand
GGATGGGAAGGTGTAAGTGTAGTTAAACTGGCAGATGTCTTTGAATCTGGTTATTAGATTTCCCCTTTCCTTGTTATCAAAGTCGTAGATACCTATACAGTTGTTTGTATCTACTTGGATTTCTTCTATGTATTCTGTTTGGGTTGAAAAGCAATTGTTAATTTGTTTACTCTAATATTTACATATGTAATTATAATATGATACAAAAACATCAAAAACAATGAAAATATTTTTAAAACATAAAATGAATCATCTGAAATTAAAGCAAAAACGTATATTATCCATATGATTATGCTTGATAAATAATACAATAAACTTCTCAACGAGTATTTAGAAAACATACTTAAAACTATAGATTTATAAATAAACGACAAAAATGTCAGAGGTAATAAAATTACATCATAGGGCATTGTGTAAAATATATTATAATCTGCCCCACTAAGAAATCCATATTGACCAATGGTTAATATACCAACAAGAGCAATAAGACTAAATATTACTATATCAAAAACTAAGGCTATATATAAAATTCGCCTAAAAGTTATAGGTCTTTGAATAAGTTTCGGTTTTTCTAAATTATTCTTCATTTTCAATTTCTGCTTCAAGTTTAGAAATTTCCTGATTTACTTCTTCTAATTGTATTTTATAGCCTGACAAAGCCCCAGTACCTATTTCATCCCCCGTAGGTGTAAATATACCTGTTCTAATATATTCTTCTAACTCTAATTTAAACAAATAAAATATTTCTAGCCTTTCTTCAGTACCAGCAACTTCTAATCTTTTGTATCTCACTTCTTGCTCCTTTAAATATTCACTATACTTATCAGGTTCCAAGTTCCTTTTAATTTGATCTCCAGTTAACGGTGCATTGTTTGTAATATTATATTTTTCTTTACCTTCGAAGTCGGTTGTAATATCTTGTTGGGAAACAATCTCAACTACCTCATCAAAAGTCAAACCGCTTATATTGTTCGTTAAAAAATTTTCACCGTAATAATCTATCGAATTCACTTTTCTTTTCATGTAGAAATTATATACTCTGATTTGTTGATTTTCTATTTCTTCGTCGTAACCATACACTAAGGAATATATATGTTCATTAAACGTATTTTTAACTAATATTAATTCATGCCTGGGTTCTTCTTCAAAAAAATACTGAGCAACTAATCCACCCCTCCATTCATCTGTTGATTTGAAATAGTTGAAAACTTCTTTTCTTGAATTTTGTATACTTATTGAGTTTATGTAAAAGCCTAAAATTCCTACAATAATTAATATTATTAATGTTATAATTACTGATTTTTTTTTGATAATTATATTCATAATGAAAATTTTTAATTTGATTTATTTTCTAATAATAAAAACATATTGATTACGTTCTTTCAGGTTTCTATCTGTTATTAAGTGATTTCTATCTCCACCAATTGCCAGCTCCTCATACCATTCAATATATTCTTTGTTTGTAGGGCCTTTATCGATTGTCAACCTCCTCCATACACTATTACCCCTAACTTCATACTCAGATATATATTCATAACCAGTATATAAACTATCAGTATAAGTATCTCTCAAATCAATTTTATCCCTGTTATTTTTCATTTGATAATTCTTCCAAAATTTTTATTCTTTCTTGTCTTATATATTCTAGTTCGGCTTTATAATTTTGAATAGCTCCGTCTCCAAAACGTTCGCCGGTATATGGATAAATTCCTGTGTCGATAAACTGAGTTAAGTCTTTTTCTCGTTGTTCAATGATTATTAGCTTTTCTTGAGGAGATGCCTGCAATAACCTTTCTCTTAAATTACGACTCCTTTCAAAATACTCTTCTTCATCTGTCCTAGCTATGTTTTCTTCTATTTTCTTCTGCGTTAGGTTAACATCAGGTCTATTTATAATTTTTTCAGGATCTGGATTATTTTTATAGATGTCTTGTTTTTTTGCAAGATTGATAATATCCTCAAAACTATATTTAAATGCACCAGATGTGGTTGAAAGGATAGAACTTTTAACTTGAAAAGTGTTTATGCCAGATCTTTTTAGGTATAATGTTTCAATTTCAATGGCTGGATTGCGGTTATAATTCTCATTCTCTGAAATGTATATTATTTGTGAGACAGCTTCATCTATTCCAATACTAAATAACACGTATTCTTTAGACAAATTATTTTCTTGTACGTAATTAATTACTTTTCCGCCTCTTCTATTATCACCGCCTTTCCAATATTCCCAACTAATATTTTCAATTTCATTGTAATTATTTGAATAAATAATTGTAGCCAATATTATGGTTGTTAATAATAAGATAATTAAGGAACAAACTAACTTGATGATTATATTTTTTTTCATATGTTAATTGATTATTTTCTAAATATAAAGATTAATGGATTTTGCGTTTTTAGATTTTCTTGAGTTATCAAATTTGAACGCTTACCAGATAATTGCAACTCCTCATACCAATCGATAATTTCTATTCCTCCAATTGTTCCCTTATCCACTGTAACTTTCCTCCATACGCTATTACCCCTGACTTCATACTCAGATATATATTCATAACCAGTATATAAATTATCAGTATAAGTATCTCTCAAATTAATTTTATCTCCTTTATCAGTGAAACTGTCAATAACTATTTTTCTTCTCTGTCTTACAATACTTGCATTACTATTAAAGTTCCAAAATTCATTGTTGTACTTTCTACCAGCTTGTCTGTAGTTTCCATTTTGATAGTAGGTTAGATTCTCATGTCTCACACCTTCTTTTATCCCTGTCACGTGTATATCTCCGTGTTTTTGATAACTTGGATAAGAGAACGTTCTTTTTTCAATATTTTCACCTAGTCTAAGATGATCTAGCAAGCCATAGTTTAGACCCCTCTCCCTTATAATATCAGCAAAGACCCAATTGACTGATCCGTGAGCAGTGCCACCAGTTACAGTATCGTTGATTATATCGTAGAAAATCATATTTAAGGATTCTTTGGCAGTGCTTGCAAGGCTGTGATTCCCTGCAATGCCGTCATCTGCTGATCTGTTGGTACCTGTGAAGGCTCGTTGAACTTTGGCTTTAGCATGTTTTGAGAAACCATTGCCTTCTTTGTAGATAGAATCAGCTGCCCCAGTCCTGTAATCAACTTTGAATTCAGTCTGACCAAATTTGTAATAGCTAGGTGGGTCCAAATAATACATACGGTTGATCTCAACATTTGATTCTAAATTATATTGCCTTGCTATTTCATTAACCATCATTGTACCCATTGAATGACCAACAAAATTTACTTTACTAGGATCTTTAAGCCCCCAATTTTTAAGACGTTTATATATCTCTTCAGCAGTTGGTCTAATCCACATTTCAGTTAAATGTGGGTTTCTAAGCTCTGCTAAATCTGCACCTGTCCAATCGATATTAATAACAATAGTTGGTCTATTTGTGTCCCTAGCTGCCCATAATGCATTGTTAAGCTCCATCATTGCATCACTATCCCCATGATCAAGCATACCATGAGAGACAATCCATACTTCGGGGTTATTGTTGAAGTAATTGTAACTATGCATTACTTCTTCTTTATTGTCCCCATTATAAATAGTTAGTGTGGCATATTGAGTTTTAGCATAGGCTTTTACAGGTATTACTCCAGCTAAAGAACCGCATAAATCCATCTGTAAACTGTTACTTCCATTATGAAACCACTGCCTGCAGTTTTTGTTATTTTCACCATCGTAAGTATCTCCTACCGGAAAGCCCCACCTTCCCCAAGTTCCTCCTTCTCTATGATATTCTTTTGCTACTTGATTAACAGTGTAAAATGCATCAAATCCAACTTGAAGGTCACCTGAGCCAACTATCTTCTGATAATTATATGCATAAATTGCATTGCTATTATTTCGATTAGGGTTACTACTTTTACCTCTCTCAAACCTTTGATACCACGCATCTCTAACTTCAAGAATCGTGGAGAACCTATTCCTATCAATTCCAGCATTTCCTTCCAAATTCCAAGGAACACCAATTACTCCACAACCCATGTCTTCTTTGTAGTACTTATCAAATATTCCATTTTTTACTACAAATACTCTTCCTGGTTTTCCATTGGTTTTCATATTTGGATTGACAACTAGAACTGCATCATAACCATCTTCTCCTATACCATTGAATTTTTGATCAATCTTGCCAAGGTGGTGAATGTAAACATTTTCACAAATTTTGTAGGTATCTAGGTTTTTAAATAATTCACCTACATCATCTCCGCCTAACTCAGGCTTAGAATAGTATCTTTTATCTTTTACTTTTTGAAGAGTAGAACCGTTTATCTCAAGCTCAGTACCATCGTGTAGTTCGTCTCTGACGTATTCAGCAATCCTCATCTTGGCATCAAATTCAGTTATTTCATCGTAGCCTAATAGATCCTCTCCACCACTACCATCTCCAGTGCAGTATTTTGCAAATTCTTCTGGTGTGTAGTTGGTTTTACTTTCACCTAAAAAGTATTTTGGATGTTGAGCCACGCCATTTATCCTAACTTCAAAATGAAGATGAGAGCCAAAGGAGTAACCAGTGTTGTTCATAGTTCCAATTACTGTGTTACTATCTACAATATCACCTACTTTTACTCGGGGATTTCCTTCTGGAGTGAGATGAGCGTATACTGTTGTCATTCCGCCGCCGTGATTAATTACTACGTAATTTCCTAGCCCCTTACATCCATTAGCTCCACCAAAGCATTGAGAGTCAAATTTAGCAAAAGTTACTGTACCGCTTCCAATTGCATAAATTGGGGTGCCCACAGGGGCTTTGTAATCTCTTCCATAATGATCAAATCCATGCCTTTCTTTGTATGACTTAGACATAAACTCGGCACTAATTTCATGTGGGTCTCTCACTGGTGATTGGAAAACCCCTCCATCGCTTAAACCGCAATATCCACATTCTTGGGTGGTCACAGATTGAATTTGTGAAAGCTCTGAAAAATTCCCTGCTCTGTCTTCTAATTTGATTGATATCGTATAAGTTATTGGACCACAGTTGAGATTTTTGAAATTATTTCTGACAAATTTACCATTAGCATCTAGTTTCGCTGTTTTGAAATCAGTTTCGTTTCTTTCGTTGGTAATATACACATGGGCTGTAGTTAAGGCCTCACCTGAAATGTCAATTGTTAGTTTAGGGTAATTTCTTTCTCCTACGACGCCAACTATAAAGTTTGCAACATCCGGCCTAACAGTATCCCTCTCCACAACTTGAGTCTTTTCACCTGTCATATTCCCTGCAGTATCCCCTGCTTTGTAACCTAGAGTATAGTTTCCGTCTTCACAGGTTCCTATTCTTCTATTTACTATTGGGGAGTTTGAGATTGTTGTACAAGTTTCTAATTTAATGTCGTCCCTTTCGTTTTTTCCTAAGGGAAGGTTCTCTAATTCTGCTTTTCCTTCTGTTGTGCTTCTTGTAAGGAGGGTGGTTTTAGGTTGATTTTCACAGTCGCTTGGGTTAGACCCCGCAACGAGATCACCCTTTTCGAATACATTCTCAAGGGAACCCGATAGTGCGGGGTGACAGGTGGGGGAAATGGCTCCGCTTTTTACTTTCAGGCTTCCTGCTTGATCCCATTCTGTTTTTATCTTGCTTCCGCTTAGATCTTGTTTGTTTCCTTTTGGAGTTGTTAGGGTAAATAATCTGTCGCTTAGTCTTTCACTTGATGAGGTTAGATCTATTGTTGTGTCTTTTGTTATTGGGAGGGAAGCGGGAGCCGTGGTCGCCTCCCCTACGAAGCCTGGTATTGTGCCGTTGTAGAATTTACTTCTGATGTCGTTTAGATCATTGGTGTCTGGGTTATCAGTATCGTGATACAGAGTTAGGGTTTCTGAGTAGATACTTCCAATTGTAGTTGAGTTATCTCTGTTTGGTATCTTTAGATCTTCGTAGTAGAGACTGGAGTTGATGGTGGTTGGTTTGAAGAGGGATGAGGTTAGGATGCAGTTATCACTTTTTTGGAGTGAATTCTCAAGGGAACCGGTTTGGG
>JBBSJV010000083.1:0-6070 GCA_038256935.1 Patescibacteria group bacterium | reverse complement strand
CTTTTTGATCCTTATATATGATGTAGATTGTTTGAGTACTTTGGTCTAAAATCTCTTCAAACTTTGCTTTTCGATAATCTAAAGCGTAATAACTCTCTGAATTTATACCATTTAATTCTAGCTTTGTCCGTTTATCAATGCTATGCAAATGATCAAGTCCTAAGTCACCAAAACCGTAATTTGGTATGTTGTATATATGATTTATTGTTGCAGGGAATATAATCCCCAAATGTTTTTGTGATTCAATTGCCTCTGTTATTGGTTTAAAACCCTTAGATTCATAAGACACAAGCAATAGTTTACAAGTTAGGACAATTGTTTTAAGATATAAATATCTACTAAAAAAATAACAATAAAAAACAAATTTTGTCTATGAAAAACAATCTAATACTGTTATCCAAAACAGAGGTTTCTCCTCAAACTTATTACCTAATCTTTGGCTCCGAAACAGAGCTTAGTTTTAAACCTGGACAGCTCTTTACTTTCAAGATTGAGGAACAAACTAGGCGGCCGTACTCCATCGTAAGCTGTGGAAAAACAGTCCCTTTTGCAAGTGAATTTAAACTTGATTCTAAAGCGAACATTAGCTCATATGTGTCATTTTTGATCAGTACAAAATCGGGCTCCAAAACTTCACTTTTTTTTGAAACCGTGGAAATTGATACTGAAATAGAAGCGATTGGCCCTACTGGATCTTTTGCACTCCAGGAAAACACAAAAGATAAAGTCTTTGTAGCTACAGGGACGGGTCTTGGTCCGTTTATTCCAATGATTCGAAGAAGCTTAGAGATCAATCCTTTACAAGAAATAAATCTATTTTTTGCAGTTTGGAATAAATCTGATGATTTTTCAAGCAAGTTTTTTGCTGATATTGATAAGTCTAAATACCCAAATCTTAAAATTTTTACTGTAATCGATGACTTCAAGCCTGATGACCTCAATGAGGAAAATCTTGGAGGTAGAGTCACAACAGTTATTCCAGAAACTTTGGAAAATTTAGAAAAGTACGATTTTTACTTATGTGGACACCCAGCTATGGTAACTAGTATGGAAGAGGTACTAGAAACACTTGGTGTAGAAGGAGTTTATAAAGAGAAGTATGGGTAGGGAAGTGTTTATCTATTTGAAAGTATATTGGCTAATTCGTCATCAAGGCTTCAAGGAGAGATCCCCCGTGGTGGCTCGTTATACATTCCGTAAAAAAGGGAAGCCAAGGCTTACCCCTACTTTTAAAGTGCAAAATTGAATCTAGATTACTATGGGATTTCTCAGCTACGCTTGAAATGAGAGTTTTTAGGTATTGGTAATTATTTTTTTTGTAGTTTTGAATTATATAATGCCTCGACGATTGATTAAAAATTAGTTAATTTGAATTGATTTTTGAACAGCCAGCCTATGGGATTTCTCACTACTTTCGAAATGACAAATATTGAAAAATGTAAAATTAAATATTAACATGTTTGAAATTGAAAATTCGCAACTTTTACTTTCGATCTAAGTTTATAAAAATTAGACCCCGTAACGAGTACGGGGTTGTAAGTGTCAATTTATTCGCTGACAATTTTAATCTGTCATACTGAACTCGTTTCAGTATCTTTTCTCTATTAATATAAGTAACAGACCCTGAAATAAATTCAGGGTGATACACAGATTCTGTCATTAAAATAATTAACATCTACAGGGGTGACAAATAGAGGGTTTTGGTAGAAGGGTTTATTTATCCTCTTTCTTAGTATCCTCTTTAACCTCATCCTCTGATTTGTCGCCAGTCTTAGTTTCCTCTTCAGATTTTACATCTTCAGTTTGTTCTTCGACAACATCTGATTCTTTTTCTGTAGCTTCAGCGTCTTTGATATCCTCACCTGCTTCAGTTTCAGGTGATGTTTCTTCGCTTGACCCTGCTTCAGGATTAGCTGCTGCTGATGAGTAGATGCTTTCTCCTACTTTCATCAATACTTCTTGTAGTGCTTTACTAGCATTTTCTAGATCTTCTCTACTTGCATCCTCGTTTTTAACTAGTTCTTCACCTGCTTTTTGTTGTTCTTCGATTTTTTTCTTGGACTCTTCGTCGATCTTATCACCCATGTCTCTAACCAGCTTTTCAGCTTGGAAGATTGTGGTTTCTAAGTTGTTTTTGGCATCGATTTTAGCTTTTTTCTGAAGATCATTTTCTCTCATTTCCTCAGCTTTTTTGATAGCTTCTGCTTTTTCTTCTTCAGTTAACGTACTTGACCCTGTAATAGTAATATCAGATTTTTTACCTGTACCTTTATCAACAGCTGTAACAGTTAGGATACCATTAGCATCAAGATCAAAAGTAACTTCGATTTGTGGGACTCCACGAGGTGAAGGTGGGATACCTGCTAAGCTGAACTTACCTAAAGACTTGTTATCTACAGCCATTGGTCTTTCACCTTGCACGACGTGTACATCCACAGCGCTTTGATTGTCTGAGGCTGTGCTAAACATTTCTGACTTGCTAGCTGGAATTGGAGTATTGCGACCGATCATTGGACTTGCAACCCCTCCCATTGTTTCAATAGCAAGAGTCAGTGGAGTGACATCAAGTAATAAAATATCTTTAACATCACGCTTTAGAACAGCTCCTTGAATAGCAGCACCAAGAGCCACGACTTCATCAGGATTGACTGAAAGATTTGGTTTTTTACCAAAGTAGTCTTCCACAGTTTTCTGAATCAGTGGCATACGAGTCATACCACCAACCATGATGATTTGATCGATTTGGTTCTTATCAAGATTAGCGTCAGCAAGAGCTTTTTGGACAGGCTCCATAGTTTGCTCTGCGATGTCTTTTACAAGATCTTCCATCTTGGCTCTAGTGACTGTCATCATCAAATGTTGAGGTTGGTTGTCCTCGCCCATAGTGATAAATGGTAGATTGATTTGGTGTTCGCTTTGTACTGATAGATCGTGCTTAGCTTTTTCTACAGCTTCTTTGATACGTTGTTTAGCAGCTTTGTCGCTATTTAGATCCACTCCAGATTCTTTTTTAAATTCGCTAATGACAAATTCGATCATGCGTTTATCAAAATCTTTACCACCCAAATGAGTATTACCATTAGTAGCTAATACTTCGATAGTGTTATCAGAGATTTCAAGGACAGTTACATCAAATGTACCTCCACCAAGATCGTAAACAAGTACAGTTTCGTTTTGACCTTTATCAAATCCATACGCTAAGGCAGCAGCAGTTGGCTCGTTGATGATACGTAGGACTTTCAGCCCAGCGATTTCTCCAGCATCTTTTGTAGCTTGTCTTTGTGCATCGTCGAAGTAAGCAGGTACTGTAATGACAGCTTCTGTGATTGATTGTCCAAGTTTGGCTTCAGCATCAGCTTTAAGTTTACGAAGGATTGCAGCTGAGATTTCTTCAGGAGAGTATTCTTTATCAGATTTTGTAGCAAGTTTGATCTTACCATCTTTTTCAAATACTTTGAATGGTAGAAGACTGACATCGTGCTGAACATCTTCGTCCGAGAAGGTGCGACCGATGAAACGTTTGATTTCGTAGAAAGTGTTTTCAGGATTTAGTACTGAATTTCTTTTGGCGATCTCACCGATAGTGACTGTACTATCTTTTTCGTTAAAATAAAAAACAGAGGCAGTAGTGCGAGCTCCTTCTGAATTTTCAATAATTGCAGGCTTTCCACCGACCACGTAGGCCATAGCGGAATTGGTTGTACCTAAATCGATTCCAATAACAACTGACATAATAATTTTATAATAATAATTTTCTTTGTAGAATTTAAATAATTCATAACATTAGCAACCTAGGTTGTCAAGTGCTAACTTTTGAGTATTTTAAGTAAACAAACTTTAACTAAGCGAAGAAATTTATTGAATTAAGTAAAAACAATGTATTATTGAGACTTCCAAAGTATTTATTTAGTTATGCTAACTGATGTTAAAAGTAGCCTAATCAAGAATACCATGTCAGTATTTTACAAACTGTCACAATTTCAATAAAATCATTACTATATTAATATGAAAGAAAAAAAACGTATTGATCCAATTTTAAAACTCATTATATCTGCAGTCTTAATAACTGTCATATCTACTATCTTATTTATTTATTTCATTGCTAATTTCTTTCTTGGACCTTTTGATTTTCGAAGCGAAGAAGATATTGTAAAAGCACTTGAACCAACAATTGATCTGATTGAAGAGTATGATATTGTATTTTTTTCACGGAACACTCCCTGCAAAACTCTACATTACCAAGATAAATACTATTTATATAATCCTGGAAGAAATAGTAACTGTGAGTCATGGGAGGCAAAAGATCAAAATTTGCAGCCAAAGGAATTTACAACTGAAGGCTCTGATCTTTACAATAAAATAAGTTTGCAATTAAAAAGACAGCACATACAACAATTTGAGGTTTTAGAAAGTGTATCTGGAAGATATATAGAATTTTTCCGCACTAATAACTTTGTAAGAATTAGCTATATTTATAGTGATGAGCAGACAAAAGATTCAGATAGATATAAAGACATACCTCGTCAAATGTTTTTTGAGAAGATAAACTCCAATTGGCACAAAAAAACTGAAGACTGGATGTAAAAAATTAATAATTCTTATTGAGTGAAATCGCCAATTCTGAAAATGGCGAGACGGGCATCGCCCATACGAAAAATGCGCATATAAGCAAAAAATGGAACCGCAAGGGTTCCTCTACGTTGGTGCAAAGTTTACCCTACAACAAAACCGCAAGTGATAACTTCTTTTGTACATTACTAAGATTATACTCTCTTGCCTGAATAATATTTGTTAGAGCCATTTCAATTTTTGGACTAGCTTGTTGTTTATAGTAGGCTTCACAGTAGCACTGCAGTTGCCATAGCCAAAAGTCTATTTCTTCTCGCTCCACTTTGTTTAGGTCTGGGAGGCTGAATTGATTGCTAGTGAGATCTTTAATTGTCTGAGCTGGGGAAGGGAGTTTGGATTTAACTTTATCTAGTAAGGTAGGGTCTAAAAGCTTGGAAATCATAGCTGTAGGGAGTTTGAAAATCTGTGATCTTGAAGATATGGTGGGTATAATCTGGCTTGGGCTTTGAGCAAATAGCACAATGTTTAAATTTGTCGGTGGCTCTTCTAAAATTCTCAACATCCCTTCTTGCATTTGCTCAGAATAGCTACTAAGATCACCTAGAAAAAGTAGTGTAGGGGTAGACCTTGTTTCATACAGGCTGCTTAAATATTCCGGTAAACCCTCTTTACCTTTTAGCTCAGGAATTATGATTTTGGAAGTACTTAAATAATGTTCAAATTTATCCTCATCAATTTCAATTTTATCCAAGTCTTTTGGGTTCAATGTTTTATTTTCTACAAAATTAGTAGCAACTAGCCGTTGCAATTTATCAAGGTCCAAATAAGTTTCATTCAGGATAATATTGGAAGCGATCATAATATTTCTGATAATGGTTTAGTTTTTTTACCAAAGACTTTACGGTGCAGTTCTTTGATTTGCCAATCGGTAATGTGGGTGTATATCTGAGTTGTGGAAATACTGGCATGCCCTAATAGAGTTTGTACAGATCTGAGATCTCCCCCTTCAAATAGGACTTTGGTTGCAAAACTGTGCCTGAGAGTGTGCGGGGTAATGTGTTTATAAATTCCTAGGGCGTTGGCGTATTTTTGTAGCATCATCTGTACCATACGTGGTGTCAATGGGGTCCATTTGGCGGGGTTACTGTTTCGATTTTTAGAAAATGATATAAATAAATATGGGCAATTGTCCTGTCCTCGAAGCTCCATATATTGTTTGATTGACTCCATAGCAGCAGGGGCCAAATAAGTGGTGCGGATCTTACCACCTTTTCCAGTGATCATGAGCTGGCCATCAATGTCTTGAACGTCACTGATTTTGAGTCCTAATACTTCTGATAATCTAAGACCAGACCCAAACATACATAAAATCAAAGCTTGATTACGCCTCTTTGTAACTTCTGGGATCTTGGAGGTATCGTTTACAATCGAGCGGATGAGTTTGGTAACCTCAGCTTCAGTTAGGTATTCTATCCTTCGCATACGAGTTTTGGGAAGCTCT
>JBBSJV010000082.1:0-6177 GCA_038256935.1 Patescibacteria group bacterium | reverse complement strand
TGACATAATAGTATTATTTTGTACTATCTTGAGGTTATTGTAAAGTTGACTGCAAATTAAAATAAATCTAAAAACTTTCTATCATGGTTGCAACTACATCCAAATCTTTTGAGTGGTTTAAGATTATTAACTATATAGCTTTTATTGCTAGCATTATCATTTTGTTTTGTATTTTAGTTTTTTCTTATATAATATACAACCCAAGTACTACTATTAGATTTGCTGACCCAAATTCTAGTCAAAATTCGCAGTATGATCTATATACTTTGGATGAATTAAGTCAGTACAATGGAACTAATTCCGACTTGCCGATACTTATGGCAGTGGATGGAAAAGTTTATGATGTAACTGATGGTAGTAGGTTTTATTCCGCTGGAAATCATTATTCTTACTTAGCTGGTACAGACGCTACTAAACCGCTTCAGATAGTAGGAACAGAGATAATAACTAATAAATACCCACAGGTTGGTCTTTTAGTAGAGTCAAAATAAAGGATCTGAGTAGCAAGTTATGAGGTATTTAACCATGCTAAGAATTGGCTATTCAGTATTTGAAAATTTGTAGGTACTCTATGACAAATGAAAAACCCTCTTTTCAGAGGGTCTAGGTTGATGGCAATACAATTTAACAAACTTGTTAGTTAGCTCTGTAACGAGTCTGGAATTCATCCTGCTCGTCTTGTTCGCCAGCACCAAATACTTCATTGATGTAGTATTCAGTGACGTATGATTTTTGTAAGTAAATGCTAGACATAGGATTAAGATTAATTGTTTTGCCAATGCAAGCAGAAAAATACTTACAATTGACTCCCAAATAGTGTAAAGTATTTCAAAATATGTCAATAGATGTAAAAATATGACACTTTATGAGATAAATATGAAAAACTAGACCATTACTTTTTGCTTTAGTTATGAGCCTAACAGTTCTTAATACCCAGTTGGTGGTTTTATCTTGGGACCTAATGGTTTGAGTTTTAATAAAACAAGTTGTTCATATATTACATCACATACATTTTCAAAATAAGCCAGATTGAGTCCCCTACTTCCAAGTAATTGATCAATTTCTACCTTGGCTTTTATAAAGTCATTATTATATTTTTGGTTGATGTCTTTAAAAGAAATATCAGCAAAATACTGTAAGATCGATTTATCATAGACTATAGCATCTAGGTATAGTAGTAAAGCTAGAGCAGGATAACCAAGATACCCTACATACCAAGTTGCATTGTCATTTGTCATTATTTCATCAGTTTTAGGGTTGTAAGTTATTGTATAATACTTATTTCGGGTAGATGAATACTGGTGAGCAGTGATGATGTCATAATTTATCTTTTCCTCAAAAAGCTCTGGTTGAATCTCAGGATTTGTTATAATTTGGATTCGATTGTCTGCTACAGCACCGAGAGCTTCGTAGATTTTGTGTTTGGGTGGTAGGGGCCAGAGCATATTCAAGATATTAAACTTTTAGCAGTATCGGTCAAATACTATTATTTATTAAGTCTCGATGCTTCTAAAAGACATTGCTAAGGTATTAAACACAAAATCTTTAAAGGCTATGTCATCTTTGAATTTGTTTCTAGGGGCTATTTGATTACAATAAGCATAATAATCATTAAGTATATTGTATATTTTACTATCTAAAAACCAGAATAGATTGGTGGCATAGGGTCTATTACTTCGAACGTATCTTCTTACATCTCGATCTGTTAAATATGAGTAGACCAAAGAGTTTGCCATATGGATTTGCAATGGCAAGTCCCTTTTTGAAGCGTACGGGTTTTGCAATGCAAAAATGATTTGGTTTAACTTGCCACGTATTTGTTCTATACATTCACTAGCTACTCTGTTTGCGATATACTCAGATTTATTTATCAAATTTTCAAGATACCATTTTCTATCCACGAAGTTTGATAAGTCAGGTTCTATTTTTTTTAGTGAATTATATATTTGCGGAATTAAAGTCTTCCAAACATACATTTCTAACTCCAAAGACATCAGACTTTGTATCTCACCTTCATCTTCAAAGGGTAAATACACATCTTTTAAATCCCTTTCTGGATTCCAAACTACTCGCAATACTTGAAACTCTACTGAGGCCTTCGAATCACCAGGATTATCGTTATCCTCAGACAAATTTGGTAATTCATCATCAATTGTATGTTGATTAGTAAGAGTTTGTTGAAGATAAGTATCTCTAATACCATCCCAGTCATTTTTAAATTTATGGGACCTGCCATCTATCTCTAAGTCAATTATTAATTGCATTGGAAAGACTTTACCATTTGAACGCGTGGTTTTGTAGTTGTAAATAATAGCACAATCAAGAGCCATTTTTTCTAATGCTACTATTTTTGAGTCATAATAACTAGAGTGATTTGAATGTTTTATTCCATGAGCGATTTCGAACTGGCTGTAGATTTCCAATGAAGCCTTAGAAGCTTTAGATGTTTTCTTAAATAAATTCTCAATAATATAAGTGATCACGCTTTCTGGGGCACTGGTAATTGGCACATCAAGCAAGTCTTCCATTTTGGCAAGCTGATAGTTTCGAGGTAGTGATGATGGGTCCGAGTTATTTCTTAGCATTGCACCTGCCATAGCACTTGCCAGCAACTCCTTTTCTCTTTGATCAATAGTTTTTAATCTACACAGATTTAAATGCTCAGGTGGGAGAATTAAGCTTCTTTTTGGCTGATCTGGTGGTTGCTGACTATTTTGTTCTTGTCGTTTTTTTTGCTGCTTTCTCGTTTTCGATTCTTTCTTATTTATTTTTTTTGTTTTTTCAGTATACTCAATTCCGTATTTTCTCATCCACTTTTTTGAGCTTTGATCGGCGTGATTTATTCTTCTGTCTAAAAGATCTAGTTGATCCGTATTCAGTGGCGCATCAGTTTCGCCTATAAGTTCCCAGTCTGGGATTGAACTAGCTTTAATTATAGGCAGACTTTCAAACCTCTTTAAATTTTCATTCATATTAATATTAACCAAAAGACTTTGACTATTAATCCTTAGTGTCAATAAAGAAAGCCAATTATATGGTCATAAAATGTGTTGATCTAAACAAAATTATGATAACTTTTAATTAACGGTCTGTAACTGGCAAAGTCCGCCATTCTTGCTCAGGGTCTGGTGATAAAACTATCAAATCCGTTGGAATACTGGTGCCAAGGTGAGCAAAATTTACTTTCGAGTTAGCTTTTGAACATAAAACAAATTCTTTAATGGGGTTATACTCTTTTCTATCTTCTGGTAAATCGGTTCGCGATACGACTGAAAGACTATAGGGTATATACTGTTTTTTTCGTCATAAGCTGTTGTAAATTTTTCACCAAGAATGTCATAGGAAACATCTGGCTCAGGTGTTCTTTCGGCAGCAGCAAATTCATTTGGCATAATGAGTGTTTAATATTACCAAATTAATATTTTTAATCCTTTGTAGTGTCAATAAATATAAGCTGTTATTATAGTCACAAATTAATTTTCTTTAGTGTATTGACACAAACTTCTAAAACCATAAATTTACAATCAACAAGCAGCTTATGCAACATCTACTCCAAGCCAAAGAGCTGACTAAAGATTACGACAATGGTAAAGGGGCTTTTGAAGTAAATATTGATCTAAAACCTGGAGAGATTGTCGGTTTCATTGGCCCAAACGGTGCTGGTAAGAGTACAACACTTAATATGCTCAATGGGTTACTAAAACCGACTTCAGGCTATATTCAATACTTTGAAAAAGACCATACTCTTAATACCATTTACAACATCAATCATCGCCTTGGTGTTCTTCTTTCTGATATTCCGTATGAAAAAAACCATACACCTAGGCAGATTTTTAGAGAAGCCAGTCTGTTGCTTGGAATGGATTTGAAATCAAAATATATTGAGTTAAGTGAGTATTTTGAGCTTGGTCTTGATCTCAGATTTGGTAAACTAAGCCTTGGAAACAAGAAAAAAGTTGGCATGATAATTGCTTTGATGCATGACCCTGAGATTGTACTACTGGATGAACCAACTTCAGGGTTAGATCCTCTAGTTCAGCAAAAAAGTTTAAAGTTATTTCAAGAAGTCAAAAACCGTGGAGGTAGCATCATACTTTCTTCTCATAGCCTGAGTGAAGTGGAGTCTATTTGTGATCGGATCATTATGATAAAAGACGGGAAAATAATATTAGAAGACACTACCAAAAACGTTATTGAAAAAGCCCAAAAACTATTTCGACTGATAAGTCCTGATCCAGAGCTTGTGAAGCTGATCCAGACAGAGCCTGACGTTACCAAGGTAGTTACAAGTGGAGGTGAGATCAAAGTCTATACTGAAAACGTTGTTACTATCCTAGATCTATTCCATAAACATGGCTATTACGATTTCTATTTGGAAAGACCTACTTTGGAGGAAACCTTTATGAAATATTATATATAAGATATGCAACAAATCCCAAAATTCTTTAGTTTTAGTTATCTTAGGCTGTCTCAAAGAAAGATCAATTTACTACTATGGTCTTTTATTTGGCTACTGCTAATCAGTGTCTTTGCTGGTCTTTTTGACTCCTTTAAAGAACAAGGGGAAGACTTTGACCAATTGATCTCTACCCTACCCCCTGCCCTCACTGATACTTTTAATATTAGCCAGACTTATGTTACTAGAGCTGAGAGCTTTTTGTCAGGACAGTTTTTGACTCTTTATATGCTGGTTGGCTCGATTTTTGCCTATATCTCTGGCAACTACGTTATCGCAAGTAAAATTGAAGATAAGATAATCACAACTTGGCTTACAAAGGGTATTTCTAGATCTACTTTATATCTATCTCAAGGGTTTGTAAATATTTTGTATTTTTGGGTTTCAGGGTTTTTGGTCTGGGCTGGGGCAGTAGTTTTGTTTGAATTACTAAGTAGTTCAAGTCTAGATACAGATTACGCTTTGGCCGGGTATATCTCTACTACAATGCTACTAACAGCATGGACACTGATTGCACAAGGAATGGGTAGTTATTTATCTGCAAAGATCAATCAAGGGCTTGGGCTTGGGATTGTTTTGATTAGTTTTTTCATGAACTCACTATCTAGTATAGAAGGTTATCCAGAATTTTTGAAACCACTTTCACTATTTTACTATGTGGATGTGCCTACCATTAGAGACGAGTTTATGATCGATTGGCAGAGGTTGTGGATATTACCAGTGATTGGGTTAGTTGTTTTCACGATTGGGTCAGTTTATTTTAGGAAAAGTGATATTAGTGCTTAAGACTTATTTTTTTTTATTTTCTCTTGCAGTTTGATATACCCCATATCCAAAACCTGTTAAAAAAACCAATAATGGAACACTTAATGCTGTATTTAAAAGAAACTCGCTGGGAATTTCAATTATATTTTCAACATCAGTTTTTATAAATGGATTAACCTTTTCAGTTGATTCAGTTTCGATACCCGTATCATATATATAAACATTTAAAGCATTCGATAACTCTTTTAATGAGTCAACAGCTGAGTTGTCTTCACTCATATTTAACATTTGATACCTTTCTAAGGCACTATCTAGAAAAGCATCAATCTCTAAGTATTTAGTTCTATCTGATTGTACCCTGCTCTTAAGACCTAAAACATATTGTCTAATTTCTCTTTGGTTGTAATTAATAGTATCAATTGCATTTATAGCTTGTAATTCTCTGAGATATCCAATGTTAACAGGATCAATATATTCTGGTGCTAAACCTCTTTGATGATTGAAAATCATCCCTTGTATTCTAGCAATTTTCTGTCTGTCTTCCTGATCTTTTTGAGAATAATCTGATAAATAAAATAATAATTCACCAATATCTTTTGGTAATGAAAAGGTTTCTGTATTTTCTGATAATTGTAACTCTTCACTGGTAATCTCTTGCTGGTTTGAAGTATCGATACTAGATGCATTTGGAGGGTTTTGATTTCCTGTATAATTATAAATTGCTAATAATAATGCTAAAGCAGTGCTAGATAAAATTACCAGAGGAACTAAATTAGAATCAGAGCCTTCTAATAAATTTTGAAGGTCCATATTTTTCCCATAATTATCAATAACAAATAGCATCAGACTGTACATGCTAGTTGCCTTATCTGGATCTGTATCGTAGCTTTTATTTATCAATTCGACAAATTTATCCTCTCGCGTCCTCTCACACTCAGCTATTTCAAGCTCTTTTT
>JBBSJV010000081.1:0-6280 GCA_038256935.1 Patescibacteria group bacterium | reverse complement strand
TAGGTGTCCTATATGTCAAATAAAATCAAATTTACTGGCTACTAAACATAATAACTAAAGCCGTATTACAGTCTAAAATAGGATGGAAAAAATATTTTCAAAATATGAATAATAATTCAAGTTCTATTTTACATTGAGGTTATCATGTGGATTGCCGATTTATTATATGGATCCATTTTATGTCGCAATATTATGAGAAAAATTTAGTGTATTTCAGGATTTTTCCCAGAAATCAGCCAAGTCTCCTGATAAATTTGAGAGTATGTCATATTCATCGCTTCCAAGGTAAGATTTGATTTCCCTGAGAACAGCTTCGATGGCCTGAATAGGGTCAACATCTTCAAGCTGATAATTTTCAAGAACAGTTTTAACCATATCTACAAATTTATATTTACCACTAAACTTACTTTTAGTACCTCCCCAAAAGCTAGAAAATGTATTTTGAATTCCAAATTTTGTCATCATCTCATCAATTTTTGAAGGAAGTTGATCTAAAAGTTCTTTTTTAACTTCATCAATTTTCATATCTTTTAACCTATAGCTCAATGAACCCATTACTGATGTTACTACTTTCTCTGCTTGATTCATGTTATCAAGGCCTAATTTGTCCTTTACGTTTCTTATAATATCTTGTGCGGTCATAATTTTTTATATTTAATTTATAATTTAAGTTGAATTTTCAACTGCCATTTGATTTGTTATATGGAGTTTGATTTGTCAATGGTATATTTCAAATCTATAATCATTAGAAGATAACCAAAGCAGTATGGATTTGTATGAGAAGGTACTTCTATTTATTGCTTTATACGAATAAAGATTCATTTATTTAGTTTATTTTAGCTTATGATTTATCTCCAAATTTAACTTTTAAATAAGCGTTGAAAAAGATTAATAACAAAATTTCAAGTCGGCTAAAATCGCGAAAATTCTCCAAGCTTTTAAAAATTATTCGATTCTGTTTTAATTTAATACTATTGTATAAACCGCAAAAGCAACACCTATCTGTATTATCATAAAATGAATGCTGTCCATAAGGTGATCCCGCACAACCAAATAAACTTTGTTCTTGAATTTCCAACTCATAAGCTTTTAACCCTAACTCAGTTGGGCAGCTATTCCAAATTTTTGGATACGTCTCAGACACACTTTACTTAGATAAATATATCTTTCTTTTGCAATAATAAAATATGACTGAAGTATTACTTTCTAAACCTTTATAACCCTCTTGCAATTACTATCTAGAAATGGGCGAAAAATTCTACTGACAGGGTTTGCTTTTATTTGACCAAATTGGACTCTAGAGTCTGCTGAGATAAGATGCAAATATCTCTTGGCTCTAGTTACCCCCACATAAGCGAGGCGAACCTCTTCTTCCAATCCTTGAGGTTCCAGAACTGAATTTTGATGAGGTAACAGTCCGTCTTCAATCCCCACCATAAATACGCTTTCAAATTCCAAACCTTTACTTTGATGCAAGCTCATCAGATTAATTTTTGGTGTGTCTTCAAGCTCCGATTGATCAGCTTGTCCCATAAGTGAAACTTGATCCAAAAACCGTTGTAGTTTGGTTTGCAAACTTGCCTCACCATCGTCTTGAAATGGCAGCATTAGTGAATACAATTCTCCAATATTTTCTAGCCTTGCTTGGTATTCTTCTTTGATTGGGTATTCACTTCGAAGGTATCTAAGATAACCAACATGATCAATTAATTCTTTGGTAAAACCTATTAGATCTAGTTGATTTTGATAAGTTGTATGGATGACATTAAACAAATCATTGACTTGAGATTGAAACTTGGGAGCAAGCGGGTATTCAAAATCTTGCAAATAAGCGATGATCTTTTCTAGTGTTTTTGGCCCCACTCCAGTCCAAACTAAGGGCAACCATCTACTTAGACTAAGTGTATCACTGCTATTAGCGACAAATTTTAGGATTGCCATGACGTCTTTGATCTCTCTACGGTCTAAAAATTTGACCCCTGAAACTAGTCTATATGGCATCCTATGTTTCAAAAAAGCTTCTTCAAGGCTACGGCTTTGAGAGTGAGTACGATACAAAATAACGCATTCATTAAGCTTTGGAATACTGCTCCAGTCATAGGTGGGGACTTGCCACGAGCTAGGGTTGTAAGTACTAAGCCAAGACGGAGTGAAATCATCTTGATCCAGATACACATCAAACATCGAAGAAACAGGATCGTTAGATTTTTGCATCGGGGTAGGGGCTGGTTTTTCACTAAAGACTTCATCCATTTCTAACTCAAAGTCACCACCATTCTCGTCTTCTACTTTATCTTTATCTGGACCGTATTGTTTGTAGATTTGTTTGATAATGTATTCAGCTTCACCTTGTTCGTTGCGAGCTTGGTAGTAACTAATATCAATTTTATCTGGGTTATCAGTAAATAGATCTTTTTTCTTTTGATGGGGGTTATGGGAAATTATCTTTTCAGCTAAATCTAAAATAGGTTGAGTGGAGCGGTAATTTTGATTTAATACAATCTCAATTGTGCCACTATATTCTTTTCCAAAATTCAAAATAATTTCAATTTTGGATCCTCGAAATGCGTATATAGATTGAGCATCATCACCAACTACAAACATGCTGCGATCTTCATTTTGCATCACCAAATCTTGCGGTTGTAAGAGCTTAACAAGTTCAAACTGGGCAGGGTTTGTGTCTTGAAACTCATCGATCTGGACATGTTTCCAGCGATTGTTTAATTCGCTCTGCACATCAGGGTTGTCCCGAAGCAATATATAGGGGAGTAATATCAAGTCATCAAAATCGACAGTGTCGTTAGCTTTGAGCCTTTCTTCGTAGCTTTTGTAGATCTGGTGAAAAATAGCTAAAAACTCTTTACTAACCTGAGATGATTTATCTGCTGTCAGCATCTCTTGTTTACATTGACTTATAAAATATACTACTAGATTTGGCTGGACTAGTTTGATATCTATATTTTTTTCTTTCAAAATCGAGCGAATAATTTTCTTTTGATCATCACTATCTAAGATGGTAAAACTACTTGATAGCCCAATACGATCGCAATATTCTCGAAGTACTCTAACTCCAAGGGAGTGAAAGGTACAAAGCAAAGGCTGTTGCAAGTAATCAGTTTGCCAAGCAGGCACAAAGGGTAGGTTGTAACCATTTTCTTGTAATAATTTACGCACCCTATGATCCATCTCCTTGGCAGCTTTATTAGTAAATGTAAGAGACAAAATGGAGCCTGGAATTACGCCCTTCTCGATCAAATAAGCACACCTTCGCGTCAGTACAGCAGTTTTCCCACTACCTGCTCCAGCAATAACTAAAGTCGATCCAGTAATAGATAAAACGGCCTTTTCTTGATTTTCATTAAGACCGCTAAGTAGCTTTGATAACATATCTATAGCAAGAAATATTTTAATGGCATTGGCAAATGGAGTGGGTATTCATAAATGTCTAATGATTAATTTTCAGTCAATTTTTAAGGTCTAATTTTTAAGTTTAAATTTTACAACATAAGTTGTCATCTCGAAGGAATTGAGAGATCCCCAGTGGTGGTTGGATTTAAATAATTTAGCAATTCATTTTCTAAATTTTATAGCATCCATTGTTCTTATTTGACTGGTTAATACTGAATACTTTTGATTGTTGTAATCAATTTCGTAGTAGAATTTATTATCCTTTAAACTTCTACTAGTTGGATCAACTAAATAGATATTATGATTAAATTTTCTAAGTTAGATTTTAAACCTTAGAATGAACAAATTTTTAATTGAATTAATAACTCAACTCCTCATCCCAACCCCTTTTTTCAGTAGATAATAATTTACATACCAAAGTACTACTGTAAGTACAGCTAGGATTCCAAAGCTGATCCAGATATTTACATCACTTTGACTATAAAAACCATATCTAAAGCCATTTATCATATATAAAATAGGATTTGCTCTAGATACGATTTGCCAAGTGTCAGGTAAGCTTGAAATTGAATAAAATACTCCACCAAGATAGGTTAAAGGTGTTAGTACAAAGGTTGTAAAGATGCTGATATCATCAAATTTTTTGGCAAAAATAGAATTCAAAAATCCAGCAAGTGAAAAGACAACAGCTGTTAAAAACACAAATATTATTACAAGTAGTGGATTATCCACGCGAAGGTCTGGAACGAAAGTAAATGAAACCAAATACACTATCAAACCAACAAGCAATCCTCTTAGTACACCTCCTCCAACGTAACCAGCTATAATTATCCAATTGGGGGTAGGGGAAACAAGTAGCTCTTCAATACTCTTTTGAAACTTGGCTCCAAAAAATGAGCTAACAACATTTGAAAAACTAGCAGTAATTACAGACATCATGACAAGGCCAGGGACGATAAAGGCCATGTAGCTGATGCCAAACTCTTCTTCAAAACCGCTAATTCGACTGCCAATAAACCCACCAAATATTACAAAGTATAGAGTCTGAGTAATCACTGGAGGTAATAAGGTCTGGGTCCAGATTCTAAAAAACCTGTTTACTTCTTTGCGAAGTATGGTATAAAACGAAATATAAATTTGATAGTTAAACATACTATTTATCACTTAAAACATTTAAAAATAATTCTTCCAATCTGTTACCTTTGGGGCGAATGCTTTGAACCGCGATATTGTATTTATCAAGCTCTTTTACAAGATCGTTTATAACTTGGTTTTTTTGCAGGACGGCTTCAAGCGTTGAGTCATCGACAATCTTTAGATCAAAACCAACTAGTTTAATATTTTTATTTAAAGTCTCAGGCTTTACATCTATAAAATAAGCTTCGCTTTCAAGGCTTCTAAGTAAGTTGGAAACTTTATCTTGCTTAATAATTTGACCTTGTTTGATAATGGCAGCTTCCTCACACAATTGTTCTACTTCTTCCAAATAATGAGTAGTTAGTAATATTGTCACTCCTTCCTCTTCATTTAATTTGGTCAGATACTTCCACATTCCATGTCTTAGTTCGACGTCTACTCCAGCTGTTGGCTCATCAAGAATCAGAATTTTGGGTTTGTGTACTAATGCTCTTGCTATCATCAATCTTCTTTTCATTCCACCTGATAGGTTTTTGGACTGTTCCTCTGCTTTATCTTTAAGACCTAATTGTTCCAGTACCTCCATAGCCCTTGGTATGGCTTCATTACGAGGAATTCCGTAATAACCTGCTTGATCTACGACAATGTTTATAACTTTTTCAAAAATATTAAAATTAAATTCCTGAGGAACAACGCCGATGCATCTTTTGGCATCATTCATGTTTTTATCAATATCATAATTAAAGACTTTGACTGTGCCTTCAGTTTTACGAACTAGATCGGTTAATATCCCGATAATGGTAGTTTTTCCAGCTCCGTTTGCACCTAAGAGGGCAAAAAAACCACCTTGTGGAATATCCAAGTTGATATCTTTAATTGCTTGAAAACCATTGGAATAGGTTTTACTAAGATTTTTTATACTTATGGCAGTTTGCATAACCGAAGCCTTTTCAACAATAGATATTTAGTCAAAGCTTAAGATGTTATGGAAAACAGGCAATGCAATGGGAACAGGAATTTTGAGATGGTTGGGCCAGATCCTGTAACACCTGAACCAGAAGTTGAAATCGAAATTGATTGGAATAACTTAGACGATGCTGAAAAAATAAGATCTGCTAGAGAAATCATATTAAATAATCTAATGGGAATAAATAATAAATTTACAGATCAATTACTAGAAGAAATGTCAAGATTACGAAAAAAATTAAAAGATATTAAAACCTTACTAGAATCAGCAATTTTTTATTCAAAGAAGAAAAATTTAAATTTAACCAATAAGTCTATTTGGGGTGTTCAATTAATACTCTTAAAAATAAAAACAAAAGACGATGAAAATGTTTTAATAAAAGACCTGCGAAAAGTTGTAGATGATTATTTAAAACTTTTAAAAATTCAAAAAAAATTCAATATGAGTAATTCTACTAAATCATCCAATCGAAAGAAGAAGAGTTTAAGTGAAGACAAATAATAGGTATAATGTCATTTCGAAGGAGCTGAGAAATCCCCTGTGGTGGTTGGGTTTTTCTGATTTAGCATCAGCTTGTTACCCTGAATTTATTTCAGAGTCTTTAAGTAATAAATAGGAGATAGATCCTGAAACAAGTTCAGGATTGTAGATGTTAATTATTTTAATGACAGAATCTATGTGTCACCCTGAATTTATTTCAGGGTCTGTTACTTATATTAATAGAGAAAAGATACTGAAACGAGTTCAGTATGACAGATTAAAATTGTC
>JBBSJV010000080.1:0-6287 GCA_038256935.1 Patescibacteria group bacterium | reverse complement strand
GTAGTATCAGCATCTAAGAAGTCATTGATAGTTACATTGTTTGCTACAGCTGTGCCTACGTTTCTAACTCTTAGATTGTAAGTTACAGTTTGACCTTGTGTTACTTGATTTGACCCTACTACTTGTTTGTCGATTTGAAGATTTACGTTTTGGATTAGAACGGGTACAGTTTCTTCGTCCTGATCACCAGTTGGATCATCTACAGAAGTAATAACAGCTACATTATCAATATTTCCAGCAGCATTGTTGTTGATCCTGACTTGGTATGTGACTTCATAAAACTGGGTCATGTTGGCAGGTAATGTGCCAAGATTCCAAGTAATTGTTCCACCGCTATGGCTACAAGTTGCTCCACTGATTTGAGCTGGTAAACTACAAGTCTCATTTAAATAAGTAACATCTGGATCTAAAGTGTCTCTAATTACAGTTTGAGTTGCAGGGCGATTTCCAATATTTCTAAATTGCAGTCTATAAGTTACAACTTCATTTGGGCCAACGCTTGCAGGGTCTCCAACTATTGTTTTGTTGATTTGAAGTAGAGCTCTTGTTTGATCGACATTTACAGTGACATCATCTTCAGCGCCGTCAGGGTCTTGTGGAGAAGTAATTCTAGCGATGTTGTAGATAGTACCTGTTGCGCTGTCATTGATTGTAACTCTATAAGAAACACTTAGATACTCTGTCATATTAGCAGGTAGATCAAATCCAGACCAAGTAATGATTCCATTTGTATGAGAACAAGTGCTACCAGCTGGAAGCCCAGTTACAGTACAAGTATCCACTAGATAGGTTGCATCAACATCTAGCGTGTCTCGGATGACTACTTGAGTAGCAGGAGTCTGTCCTGTATTTCTAAATTGGAGGGTGTAAGTGTAGCTTTGACCAACTTGAACTGTTTGTAAGTTATCTTCAATAGTTTTAATGATCTCGAGATTAGCTGGGGTTAAAACTTGCACTGTATGTTGAGTTTCATTGGAAATTACTTCAGGTGCATTTGTTGCTACAACTCTTGCTGAGTTTAAAATAATTGCACCATTTGTAAGTCCACTATTTACAGTCACGTCAAAACCTACATCGACGCTTTGACCTGCAGGAAGAGAAGTTAAGTTCCATGTGATTGTTCTATTAGCTAAATTGTAAGAACAAGTTGTGGCTGGAATCGTTGATTTGCAAGTATCAGGAGTGTAAGTTATTTTGTCATCCAAAACATCAGTAATTGTTAAATTGTTAGCAGCTGCTTGGCCAGTGTTTGTAATTCTCAAATTGTAAGCAATTGTCTGTCCAGATTGTACTGTGGACCCACTTACAGGGTTGGCTGATTTTACAATCGATAATGTTGTTGGCACGTCTTGCAGGATGTGGCGAGTTTGATTAGAAGTTACTGGTTCAGTTTGCTCAGAATCAATAGCTCCTTGGTTCAAGATCTCTCCACTTGGTGCGGTGCCCCTAACTCTTACATTAAAGGTTGCTGTGACAAAGTCACTACTTGGCTCAAAACTTGCTAGACTATCTAATCTAATAGTCACAAGGCCTGTATTTGAAACTGTACAAGTATATCCTGCTGGTACATTACAAGTATTTGCGTATTCCAAAAATTGAGTGGGTAATTGATCAGTTACTATGATTCCAGTGGCTCTGGATTGTCCATTGTTTCTAAATTGTAATCTGTATTGATAAGTTTCTCCTCTAGTTAAAACTTCACCATCTGGGATAACTGCGCCACCATTAACTTGTTGTAGATTTTTCTGAATAAGTAAGCTTGGCCCTGCGTTTTCATCTCTAACTGCTCTAACTGTAAATAAAATATATCCGTAATCCAAAAATCCTGCAGGTAGTGTGTTTGGAGTATCCCCGTCTCTTTGAGCGTTTGGATATAGAGTTGAGGCTGTAATTCCAGTGGGTAAAAGACTCAGATCAGAGGGAAGATTATCGGATAATAAAATCGGGGTATCTTGGTAACTAAGATTGTATCCATTACCTGCACTAAAACCAGGAAGACCTTGGAAACTTGTAAATAAACTTGAAGCTGGGATAGTCTCATTTGGAGCGCTACCGTTAACAGGATTTAATGGTTGCTGCACAGTTGGCAAAGCTGGATCAACCCAAAAAGGGATACCATCAGCGATTTCTTTTCTAATGATTGCTTGTGGGTACCAGTTAGCTTGTTGGATAAATTCTAGTCTATAACCAGGGTCAACAGTAATCCTAAGATCTCCATCGTTTACTGCATTTGCACCGTTTACAGTTTGCAAAGTGGCAGCGTTGTTACCAGTAAGAGTGGCTTTAATATTATATGTATTTTCAGCTTTGGTGACAGCAACTGATGCATTTGGGTTAGTTATCGGATTACTTCCAGGGGCGGCGCTGTTATTATAATACAGCTGCACGCTTGTACTTTGATTGGCTTGTAAAGTCTGAGCTCTATTAGCTGTTGGATCAGCAAAGAAACTAAGAGTTGGCATGTCCTGACAAGTTCCACCTACAAAAGTAGGGTTTGGAAAATTGGTTTGGATAGGAAACGCATTGAAAGTAGGAGTTGTTCCAACTGTTCGATTGCTACAATCTGGTTCACTAGCTGCCTCAGCAATTGTAACTGGCTGGCTGGTATTTAGTGAATACATTCCAAAGCTAGCTACACCGCTAATAATAGATGTAAAAATAAAGACCCAAGCTAATAAATTGGAAGTCTTGTTCTTGAATAGTTGAGATAGATTTTTAGGACGCATATGGTTATTGATAAATGTAAATTAAATCTTATAACCTATTCCATAGCACAATTTTTTGTCTCTGTAAAGGAATTTAATAAAGTGAACACATTGACTTAAATAAAGTGCTTATATTTAGGTTTTTTTACTTTTTATAAAGGGTTAAAGTCTGGATTTCATACATTCTTTATGTACACAAACGCTTAGACAGAAATCATTGACATATATATCTAATACAGTTTGTCTATATTGATCGTGAAACTGTAACCATTCATAAATATTTTATTATAAATTAAACAGGCTTCAATATCAATAATCATATGCCTTTGCAAAAAACTTTATACCTTGATGTTATCGATGAGCTTGGAAACCCGCTATATCATGAAAATGATAATACTATACACAAACATGGACTCTTGCACAAAGAAATAATGGTTTGGTTTTATACTGATGCAGGTGGAGTATTTTTTAAAATGAGAAATCGTAAAAGCTTGATGTTTCCAGAAATGCTAGATGTCACTGTAGGTAGACACGTTGATATCAATAAACCTGTAGAAGAAACTGTTGTAGAGGCTATCAAAAAACAAACTTACATGGATATTAGTATCGATAAGCTTGAGTATTTGGGAGAATTTGTTGATTTTGCTGAGGATAAAATGACAAATTTAACTAACAATAGTTTAAATTATATATACGCTTATAACTTTCAAAGAGATTCCACTAACCTAATGCAAGAAACTGTACCAGGAGATGGTTTTTACGAGTTTAATATCAAAGAATTTGAGGATATGGAAGATAGTTATCTCAAAAGATTTGTCTGTTTCAATGAGGATTCAGAAGGGGATGCTAGTTTTTTAGCAATTAAAAGCCATTTAAAAAGACAAAATATTATCTAAACACTTGCAAAAATGTCAGGAAGAAAGAAATACGTCGCTTATATAATTATTTCAGTGGTAAGCAGTTACTTTTTAGCAAGTCTAATTCCACATGTTAAATACCAAGATAAATATAGTTATCAAACCCCTAGCCTATTTTGCAAGTCTCTAACATTTAGTTTACAGCCAATAATGGAAGTCTTTGCCAGCTCCAAAGTCACACACACCTGCCATTTTAAAATGGTTGAAAAAAACCAAAATTATCAGTCGCAGCTTTTTGTGAAGTCAAATTCTCCTCAAATTCGCAGACTTGGTAGTAATCCTCTAAATATTTTTAGAAACGCTATTGCTGACCTTGGGGTAGCTAAAGAGGCTTGGGTTGTAGAGCCTGAAGATTTTCAAGGGCAGTGGTCTTTAGTATTCTATGAAGAACAAAGCCAAATAACTCAAAGATCAACTCTCATCCATAGTGGACAAATCAAAATCTTGGTTGATGGCGAGGGTCATGTGTGGGGAGAAAATATTGATGGGGAGATTATACAGTTAAAATTAATCAAAAAAACTACCGTATCTAGTGACAAACAAATTTTATTTATTTAAGATATATAGCTATAAATATGTATGAAAGTAAAGCATCTTTTTAAATCTAACTAAATTAAAATGTCTTTTCCACTAGAATGGACTTCAAGTTCTGCAGAAAGATATAGAGGAAGAAAGCAACCAAAATATTTCATAACTAGTAAAGATGAGGCTTGTTTATATCCTATTCAAATTCAAATAAAGAAATACTCAAAAAGTTTAGACATTAACACTGTAATTGCTCAATACATTACAGCAATTACTAATGAACTGGAGACAGTTTTAAAGCAGGGAATTTATTCACCTAGATACTTAGAAAATCAAAAAAAGCTTCGGGTATTAAGAGAAAAAGATAATTCAGCTAAACTTGAAATGAGAAAATATGATAAAGATGCATACAGTATAAAATACTTTTTCTTAAATAAATCTAAAGATTGTATAAGAATTGCCTACGAGCAAAATCAAAGTTTAAATAAAGGAGTCTATATCTTATTCGAACCAATAAATGATTTACCAAAAAATCCTAATGAGCAATTACCCCAGCTAAGTATTATAAACTATAGAAATCTAATCGGTATAGTTCTTTCTCCAGAATTTTTAAACTTTATTTCAATTGAAGAATTCAAAAATTATGTAGGAGGCTGGCTACCAATCTATAATATCGATGGTGGTCTTATCTATCCTGCAATTTTAAGTGCAGATGAGCTAAAAAAAGCTTTTGAAAAGGGACCTCAGGACAGTGAATAATTGTTATCTAAAGAGATTTTACCAGCAAGCAACTCATCATGGGATACCAAAATCAAAGCTCCTTTGTAGCCCGCTAGTAATTCTACTAAAGCCTTTTGAGTAAATACGTCCAAAAAATTTCCAGGCTCATCAAGAATTACAAGCTGCAAATTATTAATCCTTATTGATAACAAACCAAACTGAACCCTGATAAACTCACCTAAAGATAAGTTTTGAAGTAGAGTCTGAGAATTAAATTTATCCAGCTCTAGTTTTCTTAGAAACCCTGAAACATGGTATTGTTGCAGGTCGCTACTATCCAAAATGAACTGGCCAAGTTTTGTTCCAGTTGAGTAGTTACTTACTTGAGAGAAATAAAAGTAGTTTTTAACATCAAGATTATTAATACTAACCTCGCCTTTAATATACTGATCATTTTCAACTAAATCATAGTTTTGGATTTTCTTATCGATGATATTTATCAAGCTGCTTTTTCCTCTACCATTAGGGCCTAAAATTCTAATTCTTTGACCATTGTATAATTTGAACTGCTCAATAGTTTGAATACTTTTTTGGCCGATTTTATACTCTAACCCCCTTATATCGATTAAAATATCGGATTTGATTTTGCGAGTGTCTTTGTCAGATTTGAAGTTTATGATTTTGTTGGCATCTTTTTCAGTTGATAATGGGTTATTGTAAATCTCGTTTTCTAATTTCCTCTTTACAGTTCTAGCACCAGCTTTGATATCAGCATCGTGAACAGCTGCCATAAACTGCATATGATCAAGGTTTTTTTGCAATTGCTTTTCTCTTCTATCTAGTCTTTTCACAGCCAAGTTTTGCTGCTCTTGCCTTTCATACAATATTTCCATGACCTGATCGTAGCTTTTATTATTGAATATTAAAGGTTGTCTTATTTGATTGTTTGGTAAATATACCCAGTTGTTTACAAGTTTTGATAAAAACTCACTATTATGATCGACTAGCAAAATTGAGGATTGCGATTTTTGAATTATTTTAATCAGGGTTTGAATGGAGTCAGTGTCCAAATGATTTGTCAGCTCGTCAGCTAGAATTACTTCAGGATTAGTTGCAAACAGTATACTAAGTAATAGTTTTTTCTTGGTTCCTGGTGATAATAAATTAAACTCACTTGCAAGCAGTCCTGGAGATAATTTAAACTCAAAAAGATAATTGTCTAAGTTTTTCTTAAATTCGAATACAGGCATTGTAATAACATTCAAGTACCATTGCCACAGATTTGACTGATCAACTGGAACTGCTTGGCGTGTATTTGATTCATTGCTATAGACTTCGTATAATATCTCATAAACTGAAGTGTAGGGGCTTTGTGGATCTAGCCCCAAGCTATCTGGCAAGTCTTGAGTGAGTATGGCTT
>JBBSJV010000079.1:0-6296 GCA_038256935.1 Patescibacteria group bacterium | reverse complement strand
TAATTATTTTAATGACAGAATCTATGTGTCACCCTGAATTTATTTCAGGGTCTGTTACTTATATTAATAGAGAAAAGATACTGAAACGAGTTCAGTATGACAGATTAAAATTGTCAGCGAATAAATTGACACTTACAATCCTGAATTTATCGGGTTTACCTGAAAATTTGTAATTTTGAGGGTGATTTAATTTCAGAGTCAAATGGTACTTAAAATAAGGAAAAGATTCTGAAACTAGTTCCGCAATGACAAATAACAAATTCGTCATCTAATAACTTAAAATCTACAAGTGTGGCATTTTTAGTTAGTGAATTTTGTCATCAAAAATGACATATGCAAAGATGCTTTAACTTTACTTGAGCCGGGAGATAACCAGTTCTTTGGCTAGAATAGAATTTTTGTCATCAAATCCTGATTTTTTATCAAATTGTAAATAACTTTTAGGGTCTAATTTTTGTTTTTCAGCTGCAGTTCTTATGATTTTGCGGACTATAAAATCAGCCAGCTCTGGGTTTTTGGATAAACACGGTCCATGCATGTAGGTGCCGATTGCATTTTTAAATACCGAGCCCTCATCTCCTCCTTCTTTACTATTTCCATGACCGTATAACACTCTTCCAAGTGGCTTTGTCTTATCTGATAATATCTTGGTTTGGCCACTATGATTTTCAAAGCCAAGTAAAGAAATATTTTTAAGCTCACTAAGATTACATTTGATAATGATATTACCTACACACCTATCTTTTACTGCATCCGTTGAGGCTGTGGTTTGGATATCAAAAAGATTAATCCCTTTGATTGTCTCCCCATTACCAGTGATAAATTCTTTTCCAAGTAATTGATAACCACCGCAAATTGCAAGTAAAGGGGTGTTGGTTTCTATATCTTGTAACAGTTGCTGGCTGTATCTAAGGATGTCTTTGGAGATTTGAGATTGCTGAGTGTCTTGGCCCCCACCGATAAAATAGAAATCATTTCGCTTGGGTAATTCTTGGCCAATTTCAAGAGATTGAATGACTACTTCAAAATCAAAAAATTCAAATCTTTTTTGTAAGATTAGCATGTTTCCTTTGTCACCGTAGATAGAAAGGCTTTTGGGATAAAGATGGGTCAGATAGATTTTTTCCATAATAATTAATAGAGCTTTGATAATCAAAATAGTTTTGGCAACCCATGGTTTAAATTTTGATAGAATGTATTTTGCTTTGCTTGCAGGGGAGAATTTGTATTTTCGCGGTTGGCGAATCTATTTATAATAATTTTTTTGTTTTACAGATTACAATTCTGAGTTTGCTTTTTTAACTGAGTTTAACTTTAAATTTGTAATTACAATGATGATTTCATTACCTTTTTTTTGACAAAATAATACACTTTATGTAGTATTAAAATACAAATCGACACTTAGTCGCGTACCTCCATCTGGAGGTCAATTTTTTGGTCTAAAATAGTTTTAGCAATTTTATTTTTGATCTGATTAAGTTCATGCTTTGATAGTCTAGCAACTCTTTTTCTAAATCGTTTAGCATTTATAGTTCTTATTTGACTTATCAAACTAGAATATTTTTGATTGTTATATTCTATTTCAAAATAGTATTTATTGTCTTTTAACCTTGTACTAGTAGGAACAACTAAACAAATGTTATTATTAGATTTTTTGAGTACGATCACTGTCTCATAAAATTTTCACCCTTTCCATTTTCTTCGTCTCCGACATTTTGACCAAAACTAGACCACCAAACATCTCTTTCATTAAAAAAAGGACTTTTGTCATATTTATGAGTTCTAAATTTCTGCTTTAACCATTTCTCAAATCTTTCTAACATATACTAATAATTATAATAGTCTTATTTTACCGTTAATTTAAAAGTAGTGTATAATATTGTCAATTATTAACACTAGTCAGTAATGATAAAATTTTTAAGTATAATTGAATATTGTAGACAACAAAAAACTCCCTATTTGGGAGATATTTATGGATTAAAATGGAGCCAGATGTCGGCCACGATCCGACGACCTGCGGTTTACAAAACCGCTGCTCTACCAACTGAGCTAATCTGGCAATCTGTAACAGTATTATACACAAAGAGTATATAAGTTGTCAATAAAATTACTGATAAAATTGACATTATGGCACAAATTAATGATAAATTTGTGGTATGAGCACCACTGATCTTAAAATGCTACCTCCTAATAGTGACTTTTTGAGTGTTCCAATCTTGCAAAAAACTCTTACTACTACAAATAAACTGCAGGTTTTAAATACGCAACTTGGGGAATTGAAAAATTATATCAAAAATATTGATTTATTACTACACCCCTTAACTGTTCGCGAAGCTGTAGATAGTAGCGGGGTTGAAAACATCATGACTACTTCTATGGATGTATTTCAATCAGATTTACTTGGAAAGATGAGGGTGAAATCAGCTGAGAAAGAAACTCTAGGCTACAAAAATGCTCTTATGTACGGGTACGAACTGATCAAATCAGAGGGACGTATAACCAATCAAATCATAAACGCCATTCAAGCTAAAATTGATCCTGATAATGTCGGTTATCGCTCCAAGGCTGGCACCAAGATTGTAAATGCAACCACTGGAAGGGTAATCCACATTCCCCCACAAACTAAACCTGAAATAGAACAGTACATGGATAATTTAATCGAGTTTTTAAATAATGATGACGAGCAGCTGGACCCACTGATTAAAATGGCAGTAGCGCATTATCAATTTGAGGCTATTCATCCTTTTATCGATGGAAATGGTCGAACTGGTCGTATTCTGATGGTGTTGTATCTAACGATGACTGGAAAGTTGAGCTACCCTACACTGTTTTTGTCAGGCTACATCCTAAAAACTCGCACTCGCTACTACCAGTATCTGGAAGAAGTAACAACAGAAAACAATTGGACGGATTGGATCCAGTATTTACTGATTGCAACTGAACATCAAGCTATTCAAACAACTTCCACAATCGAGCAGATCAACCAAACCATACAAGCCTATGAAAAGAGATTAAAATTTTTACCATTTGTGGATTTTCATTTTTTGCAGGTACTATTCTCACTGCCCTTTATCAATCAAAAACAATTAGCCCTTCAGCTAAATATCCATAGTAATACGGCAGCCAAGTACCTAAATATTTTAGAAGAAAGAAAACTAGTATTTACTAAGTTGATCGGTAGAGAAAAAATATATTTTATTCCAGAGTATCTAAAGCTTTTGTCTTAGGCCATCTTAGTTTTGAATACTTTTTTACCATGTAAATTTATCAAGTAAACACTTATAACTCCTATTAATATAAAGCCTAGAGCTGCTAAGGAGTTGTATCTGCCAAATGGGCTAAGACCTGAGTAGTAAAATGGTAAATACATTTCATCCAATATTAGACCAAGGCAAAAGACTTTGATGTATTTGTCATAATGGATAGGCCTTGCAATAATTCTTTCTATAACAGTCAGCAGCAATAAAACAATAAGACCAGTATAAAGATGGTGCCAATTATTTTCGTAAATAATACGATTCATCCTTGGATTTAATCCTACAATCCATATATAAACTCTAGTAATCAATATCGATACAACGACTCCGGCTGTTTCAAAGTACATTAGCACTAGCCAAAGTAAATATTTTGATCTTGGCAATAGGCTTTATATAAAGTTGGCTTAAAGTGTCTATTCTTCTAGCATCATCATGGCTCCTGATAAATTCATATTTTCAAGCTTTTTGATCTCGATATTAAAGTCCTCATCGACGTCTCCATAGATTCTATCAAGATAGTCAGCAATCATTTCTTCAAATTTGTAACCACTCCAAAACAGTTCACCCTCTACAACTAATTGAATTGGGTCTTCAAATTTTAGATTGTGATGATTAATCATAACTTGATGCAAACCTGAGATCTGAGTAGCAACTAAAGATGCAGAGCGTTCAAAGATTTTACAGGCAACTTTGTATTCTCTTGAGTCTTTATCACCATTTTCCAAGATCTGACTCAACTCTTTTGTAGAATTTACATGCCCACTGAAACCCTCTTCTCTAAGCACTACGTTGAAGTGTTTATATAAATAGGCTGCTGATGTCTCTTTTTCAAATAGTTGCTGGTTAAAGTTTTGACTAAGAGCATCGATTACCTCGCCGCTGTGAGTTTGTTCAAATTTATCGAAATTTCCAGCTTCTAGATTCACGAACAGATCTGGTCCTTCATAGAAACCAAAGTTGAGACCGCTACCAATGATTCCTACTGCAGTTTGTTTGTACCCTCCAGATTTATTTAAAGCCAGACCAACAAAACCCAAAGCCACGCTATTGTTACAGACAACTACATCTAGTCTACGATTTAGTTTTTCTAAAAAATAGTTTTCAATTTCTTTACCTACTTCTTTACCGATCAGATCAACAAGTAAATGCTCCTTAGTTGGTTTGATTAATTTACCATCCATTTTCTTACCTCTAATTGTCTGCTCCAAAGGAAAGGCTAGTGCTATAGCTAGAGTTTCTACATCACCATCTGTGACTTCTAATATAAGGTCTAGAAACATTTTACTATTGGAAAGCATTGGTAAGTCTGTATGTTTGATATCAGTTAAGTTTTGACTCAACTTATCACCGCACCTTGCTGAAAATATATTTGCTCCACTGATACTTAGGACCTGAGCTTTACTTGGATTTGTAATAGGAAAAGGGTGTAGCCAATTTTTTTTGAAGACTAAGCTATTTGTTACTCCCACAGCCGCTTGCTCGACTTCTTCGATAAAATTATTTCTAAATTCTGTAAGTTGAGAGATTTTATATAACATAGCGTCCAAATTTATTTTGCTTACAGTAAATATTTGTACCTGCAAATTGTCAATGCTTTCTTTAATCACAGTTTCTTGACAACATACTATGTGTAGATAAAAACAACAATTATGACCTACGAAGAAATCAGACTCAAATTACTCTCACGGTGGTGGCTTATCATCGCTTTTACAATTGGATTTACCCTTTTCTTTTTCCCATGGAGCAGCGCTAGTACTTACAAAGCCTCAATAGGACTTGGAATTTCCTTTAACGACTCTTCTTTTGTATCAAATGACATGCAGTCCTCTCAGGCTTATGTTGACTCATTAAGGGAGTTTTCTTTGTATCTAAGTAATCGATTTAAATCAGTTGAAGTGCAGTCTAATATAGCTAAAAAAGCTGGGCTTGGTATAGGTAACTTTGACTCCATAAATGCATTTTATAACGTGACTGATCAAAGTGGAGGTTTTATTACTATATCTTATGATGCAGGAAGTGAGGAGGCTGGCCAAACTTTTTTGAGAGCAGTTCAGGACCAATATGCTGAATTAATCCAGCTTGAAAGATCCAATGGACAATTGCAAGCTTTTCAAATCGAGCCAAGTACAGAATTTATCACTGACATTTCCCAAGTTCGCAGATCTACTCAATTCAGATTACTTCCTTCTGTAGCAGGATTAATGATAGGAACAGCAATTGCCATTATCGTCCCCTACAGAACAAAGAAAAATAAACTAGCTAATTAGTATGGTTGCAGCTCTTATTTTAATTGCTATACTTGTAGGCGTCTACGCCTTACCTTATGTTATAGATTTTGGAGATGGCGCTGATAGTAGCAGTCAAAACTTTGCAGAGATGTTTTGGAAAGAAAACAAAGATATCAAAGACGGGGAATGGTATAGATTACTTACAGCCAATTTTTTGCATGCAGATTTCTTGCATTTATTATCAAATCTATATGGGTTATATATTTTTGGAGTTAGTTTACCACCAATATTAGTAATTATATTATTTATAATTGGAGGGGTCGCAGGTTCTATAATGTCATTTTTCCTTAACCCTAGTTCAAGCTTAGGAGCTAGTAGTGGCGTCTTTGCCATGGTTGGTTTTATATTAGCTTTATCATTAACTTCAGGAGCAGGAGCTGGTATTACCCCTCTTATTTTGTATGTAGTAATCAGCTTCGTCTACGCTTCTGTCCCTGGAAGTAGAATAGATATCTACGGGCATATGGGAGGGCTTATTGCAGGAGGGGTAATTGGGCTTTTGATTTAATTTAGCCCAAGTTTTGAGATGGTAGAGAATAGGTATGGAATTGTTTCTATACAACCTCTCAAGCTTAAAATGTTTAGTAAAAGCAGTTTTTTCAGAGTCATTATTTATCAGGTTAGTTACATTATTAAAGGTCTGATTGGTAATAACAAATGAATTATAGTATTTACAAACGATATCCAAAACTGTGTCATCAAATGTAATATTATTATCAGAAAAAAGCTTCAATAAGTAATTATATATTTC
>JBBSJV010000078.1:0-6375 GCA_038256935.1 Patescibacteria group bacterium | reverse complement strand
TCAAGACGCTTACGCTGACTATAATGTCTTAATTTCCGCAGGGCCTTCGCTTCAATCTGTCTGATACGCTCCCTGGTCACACCCATTTTGGCACCTATTTCAGCAAGGGACCTGGGGTGGTCATCATATAATCCGTATCTCATTGTTAAAATTTCCTGTTCACGGCTGCTTAATATTGATAAAACATCCTGGATATCTTCGGAAAGAAGTTTATTGATGACACTTTTCATCGGGTGAGTGCTGTATTCGTCTTCGATCAGATCAACCAGGCTTCTGTCATCATCAGGGCCAATCGGCGTCGCAAGCGAAATCGTCCTTTTGACTATTCTCTTTAACTGTCTTATTTTATTTAAAGGTAAACCGGTGGCATCAGCAAGTTCCTGATCGGTTGGATAACGCCCTAATTCAAAAGTTAACTGACGTCTTACTTTCTTTAATCTCTGAATTGCCTCAGTGGCATGAACCGGCAGCCTGATATTCCTGCCCTTATCGGCAATTGCCCTGGTAATGGCCTGCCTGATCTGATAGACGAGATCAAGTATGAATTAGATTGGCTCAAAAAAATGCAAGATACAGCTGATGGTAAAGCCCATAATAAACTTGGCTATATTACCCATGACAGTGCAAATCCAATCCCAGATCAAGACACTAGGCACAGGTACTACGGTCCAAAATGCACATCTTCAACTATTGCTGTCAGTTCTATGTTTGCCCAAGCTTCTTTGGTGATGCGAGATTTTCCAGAATTGACTAGCTATGCTAGTGATCTACAAGCTCGCTCTATTCAAGCCTACGAGGCTTTTGCTGCAGCTCCTAGTTTGGATGAAAACTGCGATGACGGGACTATCAAAGCCGGTGATGCCGATAGAGATACGAGGTCTCAAATAGGTTCTAGAGTAACAGCAGCGGTGTATCTTTTTCAGCTAACAGGGGATAATACTTACCAAAATGATATTAATACTTATCTTGAAAACTCCATTGCTTGGACGGATAAAGGGTGGAGTATGTATCAACCTTATCAAGGTGACTCCCTGCTTGATTATATAAAATTAGATAATGCTAGAGCAGATATAAAAGACAGGATTACTGCTAGATACTTGGAAATAGTACAAAATTGGGAGCCGATGATATGGGGAGAAAGTGGCGGTGCTTATTTAGCTAAAATGAGTCAGGATCAATTCCATTGGGGCAGCAATAATGTCATTGGTAATATCGCCTTAGCTAACCTCAGAGCCAAAAACTCAGGGCTGTTTGAGACAAGAAATCAAGAACTGGAAAACAGGGCCCTTTTTCAATTAAATTATCTAAATGGTAGAAACCCACTTGGCTCTAGTATGATTACCACGGGTCAAGGGGAATTTGATCTAGGTTATAGCAAAAGCGTTACAAAACTTTACCATCAACAGTTTGGTTATAGTGAGTATTTAACAGGTACCAAGCAAGTCCCACCTGGATATATTGTTGGTGGTATTAACAAAGACTATCAGGGTAGCAGAGCAGGTGAACTGACAGCTGAACCGATTGAAAAAAAATATCTTGATACCAATGAAGGTTTTCCAGTAAACTCTTGGGAATTTTCAGAACCAGCGATATATTACCAAGCTTCTTTAGTTAGTCTTATAGCAGGGTTTAATACGACACCTAGTGAAGAACCCGTTGAGCCAACACCTGATCCAGAACCGGTATTAAGCTGCATTCAAACAAGGCCTTGTGTGATCAAAGATGAAGAAATATTTTTTAGCCCAGTCAAAGCTAATCCAATTAAATTTGGAGAACAAGACTTGGTAATCGATCTAGGGATGACATTACCAGCACAGGTCCAAAATTGTAGTATAAAATACAAGCCATATAGCTCTATGCTCACCTTTCAAGATATCACCACCGCAGGCTCCACTACAGTCAAAGGCTGTAAAGCTGTACTTAAAAAAGAGGCTCAAACTCAACCTTTGTGGGATCTACAAATAAATATCACTACAATAGAAAATACCTACTACCAAACTAATATTAGTTATGCCATGAGATATGGAGCCATAGGTTTAGTAGTTATCAGTGCTAGTCAGATCTAGGTTATTTTAATTCAAACTCACAAAGAATTGGTAGATGATCAGAAATATCAACTTGTTCAATTTGGCAGTAATCAATACTAAAATCATTACTCAAAAAAATATGATCCACACAAGACCCTTCTTTGCGATCGTTAAATATACCATGATTTGAAGGGTTTAATGAGTTTGTAAACTTGGAATTAGCTCTAGTAAACTTTTTTCCTAACGTTTCTATAGAGTAAGTTTTTGATTCAAGATTAAAATCTCCCGAGATAATGGTTGGAAGTTTATTAAAATGTTTGTACTGCTCCAAAAGATAATCAATACTTTTCATCTGCATCAAATTTTCAATACCAAAATAGGAGACATTTAAATGAATGTTGTAGACTCTAATCAAACCTTGTGGAGTGTCTAATAATACTACTCCAATGGGCTCTGGAAGATCAAAGGCGTATTTGTATTTTTCTAAATGCTCTTGAGTGGTAAAAAGTGGGTTATCTTCTTGAAGTAAATTTTGTTTAGAAAAATGTGGTGGATATAAGGTGGTATGACTAATGATTTTAAATTTTGATAATATGGCATTTCCAAAAGCAAATTGCTCTTTATGGTTTTTGTAGGATTTATAATACCTAGGAGAAAAATGAAGCTCGTATCCAAGTTCTTTTGCTAGTTTGTCTAATAAATTAGTTTTACAATTTTTTTCAAACCAACCCCCAAGATCCACCTCTTGCATGGTAATGATGTCGGGGTTTTCTTTTTTGATATACTCAACTAATTGTTTATAGTAACTAAATCTAAAAACATTTATTTGCAGGATCTTCATCTTCTTATTGTAATGGCTATTTTTATTTCTGACAATGCTTGCAATATACTGTTGTGCGGCCTCCACTTACTAATGAATCAAGCTTGGTTCCACAGACCTTACAAGGCTTATTTTTGCGGTTGTAGACAAAATGATACCGGGCATAATTACCTCGGCTTCCATCAGCTAAGATATAGTTTGCTACAGAGGAGCCACCTTCACTTACAGCGTGGTTTAATACAGACTTGATGTATCTGAATAATTTTTTTAGCTTTACTTTTGAAATGTCACTGATTTTACTTTGAGGCCTTATTCCTGATAGAAAACAACATTCGTCTACATAAATATTGCCAAGCCCAACAACAATTTCTTGAGATAATAATACATTTTTGAGCACACCCGTCTTTTTGGTTATTTTGTCCACAAATTCTTTTTCCAAAAACTTATCTTCCAGTGGCTCAACCCCGTACTTGTCAAAATGCCCATCACTTAGCATCGCTTGCATGCTAGGGTAATACAAAAGATAGCCAAACTGCCTGACGTCGTTGTAATACAGAGTTCCCTTTTCAAGGGTGATTATAACGTAACTGTGTTTATTTGGAAGCTTTGACTCTGATAATTCAATAGGGTGTCCACCACCGATAATGGACTGAGACTTCTCATAAAATGGGACATAAACAAACTGCCCAGTCATTTTCAAATGCCCAATGAGAACTGATCCATCGCTAAGAGAAAAAACTAAGTTTTTAGCCCTTCTTGTCAGATCAACAATTTTTCTTCCCACGGTTTGTTTGATAAACTCGTCTGCTTTTTTTTGATTACTTTTTCTCGTTGTTCCATTGCTTGTAACTAGTTTTGGCATCAAGACTTGGACTTGTTGTATCTCTTGTCCGGCTATAAATGGTAACAAGCTTCTTCTCACATTTTCAACCTCTGGTAGTTCTGGCATTGATAGTATTTAAAAATAAAATTTGAGTGTTGACAAAAAAGCCTATAATAAGCCATACTAACCTATATGGCCAAAATAGTTTCTACCACTTTACAAGACGTTTTAAACCTTCACGTGCAATGCCACGTGGAAAATAAAGAATACGAAGAGTTTTCCCAAAGACTAACCCAGCAGTACCTCAAAAATGTAGAGGTAAAAGGTTTTAGAAAAGGAAAAGCACCAGCAGATCTTGCCCTAAAACAAGCTGATCCTGTAAAGCTGAACCAATTAGTTTTAGAAGAAGCAGTGCAAAGATTTTATAAAGACTTGCAACCAGAAGTTACTCAGTACCTCAAAAAAGAAGACAGGATTCCAGCAAATATCCCAGCTCAAGTTGATCCAGAAAGTGTAAAACTTGAAGATGATGGATTCCATTTCAAAGTAATTATTACTTTACTTCCAAAAATCGATCTTTCTAAGTTAGATGGTCTACAAGTATCCACTCCAGATTTATCTGAGGCAGGAGAAAGATTATCCTTTGAAGAATTCCAAGGCAGAGAAGAAGAAAAAATCTTGGTTAATCTAAACGAATTTGAACCTAGTAAGAATAAATCTAAAAACGGTTATCAATTAGTTACTGATATCATTGAGTCTGTCGAAGATGGAGAAACTACTGAAAACAAAGATATTAAAATCTTACTTGGAGGAGGGCAGTTCCCACCAGAATTTGATGCTCATTTGCTAGATAGTAAGGTAGGAGAAACCAAAGACTTTGTCTTAAACCTTCCACACGGAGATCATAACCACAATTACACTTTCAAAGTCACAATCAAAGAAGTAAATCAACCAAAATACAAAACAGTTGATGAGATTTTTGAAAATGTAGAAGATGCCAAAAAACAATTTGCCGATAAAGAGGCTTTTTTGACTTTCTTGCATAGCATTTACGATCAAGAAACTGAAAGTATTCTAGCTACACTCAAAAGAAGAGAATTAATTAGAAATATAATCGAGCAAACTCCAGATTTTGATCTACCAGAGGCTCAAATGGAAGTAGAGTCTAATCGCATATTAGAGGAGCTAAAACACAGAGCAGAGCACAGCAAGCAAGACCTATCTGATGTATTTGCAGTTTCAGGGCTTCCTGATGCTGATAAGGGGTTGAAAAAAGAAGCTGATATTGTAAAAGCAGTTAAAGACTACGTTTATAAAGAGTTTAAATTAGTAGAAATCTTGAGAGCAATTTATCAAGTTAAAATCGATGATAAGATCAGTGAAGCTGAGATCAAAAAAGCAGCTGATGAGATGAAAAAAGACCCTGAAAAATACAATGTAGCTAAGTCTGAAATGGAAGAAAATAGAATCATGGATCTAGCCTTTGATAGATTACTTAGAAACAAATCTTTCCAGTGGGTTTACGATAGAGCAACTTTTGTTGACGGTAAGAAACCAGCTAAAAAATCTGCAAAACCAGATACAGCCAAGAAACCAGCTAAGGCTAAGAAATAATATTTCATAGAAAATTTCCTTCCACTTTTTTTGTTGTCACCCCGTACTCGTTACGGGGTCTATTTATAATGAATTTTAAAAAATATGAAATTGATCTTCCAATAATGAAAAGTATAAGTCTAAGAGTGCCTTTAAGATAATTGTAAAAGTATGATAAACTATAGACTAAGCAAATACTCTTCAAGCTCAAATAATCTTTTTCTAAAGTAGTGATTGATTTTGCCTGATTTATCTTATGTGCAAATTTTCTCTGTTTTCCAGGACTTAGGCTTTTCCAGATTTTATTTATTTCTTCACGCTCACTGAGCCAATATCTTAATTCTGGCCTAATATCCACAAAATCCTGATCTGCAATTTCAAAATCAACCCTTACAATATCGTCTAAAGTTTTATCAAAATTTTTAAAAACTTACGTGGTAACATCAAATACCAATTTCCTTGATCAGGCATAAAAGCCCATTTAACGGAATCCCATCAACTTCAGCATTAATTCGAAGCTTTAGAAATTCTTTAAGTGGAAGTATGAAAATAAGTTTTGGATCCAAGAAAACCACGGTATAATATTATTTCCCACAGTCATGCTTGTCAATAATTCCCTCAAAAGAAAAAATCTGATTATTTATTATATATCATTTAAAATTAATCGCCGAGTTTAGACTAGGAATAAATCAAACCGGAAAAGTCTGTTTACCAATTTCTTGTAGGTTCTGCCAGGATTTTTTACCATCTATGTATTTATAGCTAAAAAAGAACAATTGCAAGATAATCTAATTGTCAAAGCTACAGTTTACAAGATTGTAATGTTTTTACAGTCTTAAATCATGCAAATCGATCCCAAAAGATATAGGTTTTTAAATGAAGTGAAGCAAACAAAAGGTGACGTGGTTTATTGGATGAGTAGGGATCAGAGAGTGGAGGATAACTGGGCTTTGCTTTTAGCTCAAGAGAAAGCTATGGAAACTGGCAATTCAGTCTTAGTAGTTTTTTGCCTTCAACCCAACTATTCCATAGCAAATACTAGTCATTTTGAATTTATGATTGAGGGCCTAAAAGAGGTTGAAAGTGATCTTAAAAAGCTAAATATTCCTTTT
>JBBSJV010000077.1:0-6512 GCA_038256935.1 Patescibacteria group bacterium | reverse complement strand
TTAGACTATATTGACTTGTTTTTAACCCTATACTTAGTGGCTTTTCCCTCGCCCACGGCTTCCACTTGATTCATTTCAATTAGCTTTAACAGGGCTTGCCTGACTGTAGGTGATGGTATTTGGGCTATGCTTTGTACTTGTGACCGTGATAACAAGCCACTACCTTGTAAAGCCTGCCATACTGCCAGCTGTTTTTCGGATAAATACATTTCTGTCATTTTATCTTGATCTAGTAGTTCTATAGCATTTTTAGCTTGCTTTGATACCACTTCCAAGAAAAATAGCACCCACGGACTAATATTTTCAGTTTCTGTTTTCCAAGTTTGCTGGCTAAGATTGAGGGCTTTGTAGTATTCTATTTTGTTACTTTCCACGATTTTTTCATGTGAAATATATGGTGTAAATTCATAACCCACCTTTAACATCAAAAAGTTAGTTAAAAGCCTACTACTTCGCCCGTTTCCATCTTCAAAAGGGTGAATGGCTAAATATTCAAATAAAAAGTTAGCAATTATTAAAAGTGGGTGTAATTCGTCTTTTTCAAATTCGGTTATAACCCAATCGGCTAGCTCTTGCATTTCCTTTGGTACTAAATAGGGTTCTGTCGGGTTAAAAATTACTTGTACTAACTTACCATCTTGATCTCTTGCCTCCACTCGGTTTGGCTGAAATTTATAACTTCCTTTGTGCCTTTCATCTTTGTCGCTGTATTTTAAAAGTAAAGAGTGCAATTGTTTTATCAAGCTCTCGCCAAATTTTAGCTCTGCCCAGTTTTCAAATACAATTTTTAACACTTCTAAATAACCCGCTACTTCTTGCTCGTCTCTGGTTTTAAACTTTTTTATTCGCAGATTTTTGTACAAATCTTTTACCTGTTTGTCGTCCATTCTTGACCCTTCAATACGGGTGGAAGACCCTGTAGAGGTTATCAAAACAGATTGTATTAGTCTATCAACCATCTGCGGTGACAAATCGGCTTGAGTTTGCCACCTTGCGTTTAGGCTGTCTATTTCAGTAAGAAATTTAATGATTCTTTGACTGGTTTTAAAATCAAAATTGAGCCTGTTTGTGAGGCGACTATTAGACATAATGTTTATGTCTCTATATATTTGTATATATCCTTATTTGTCAAATATAATCACTTTTATTAGTTTTACTTTTTTGAATTTGAACCGTTGTAAGGCTTGTCTATAACAAACCCTCTGTTTTTGTTTACTTCTGCTTTAGGTTTTATAAATATTCCTGAAAGTATAAAAAGACTAACTAAACTACAAATTATCAAAATAAGCCAATCCCAAACACCCCACCTTGAGGCGTTGCCAAATAAAATGAGTTGTTGCAAAAATTGCCACCCAAAGAATAAGGTGAAAGCAAATGTAAATAACCAGTGTAAAGAATGGTATAGATTTTGAAAAATATTAGTCAATCCAGCAAATAAAGCCGTGGGTAACAGTAACAAATTTAGGTTTAAGTTTGAGTTTGAGTTTGTATTTTCACCATTATACACTACCAAACTGCGATCAAACTCTTCTTGACTGCTTGAGGCACGAAATAGGCTAAAAACACAACTGAACAAACAAAATAATAATGTAACTAAGGAAACTATTTACGATGTCAATTTATCCAAGTTCGTCCAAATCTATACTTTCAAATGGAAGGAAGAATCAATAGAAACAATAGTTGATGTGCTTATCGATGACTACATTTATACTCGTCAGTTGGGCGTTAATGGAAGTAAAACTGATGATGTTAAAAGCATCGTAGTTGGTTATTTGGTATCGAATAACTATGAGAACAATACAATTGTTACCCTTTCTTCTAAATACGTCGATGATCAATTCGAAGTAAAAAGTTCTCCATCGAGCGGAAGCCTTCAATAGTGAAGTGTATCTATATCTTCACCACAAACTCCCCTCCTAGTGCTTGCTCCTGAATCTCATTTCGTTTCTTAGAAGTGATCTGAAAGTAAACCATGGTAGAGTCAATCCTTCTATGCCTAAGATGAATCTGAACATGTTCTACAGGTACTCCACTATCTGCCATATGGACAGCTATTGAGTGCCTAAGACAATGAGGGTGCTGTTTGTCTTCAGGTAACCGTGCTTTCTTAGCATATTCCTTATACAGCCTATAGATATGGGAGGTATCAAGATGGCCGCTTTCTGTCTTTGACTTTCTACTGACAAAGAGGGCTTGTGATTTAGTGCTTAATGAAGTTCTTTCCTTAAAGTAAGTAGTAAGGAGTTTCTTTGCTTCTTTTGATAATACATATTCACCGCTAATACCATTCTTAGCTGCCCTAATATATATCCTCCCATCATCAAGGCGAATATCAGAGACCTTAAGTCCTGAAGCTTCCGTGCACCGTAGGCCATAGTAGTACATCATCCCAAAGAGCGTCTTATCACGAACATTAGTGATCTTACTGAGGAACTTAACTGTTTCTTGAGGAGTTAGGTATTTAATTGAGGTCATAAGAACGTTTTGATTGAATAAATATCTTTATAAAGACTTTTATAGAGTTTTCTTTCATTAAAATAGAAGAAGTGTAATTTCACTAACTTATGGAAAAAGAGCCCTCTCAGGTTATATTTGGCGCTCCAATAATAATAGATACCTAACACTAGAGTTGAAATCTTTATAATTTCGGAATGTTCATCGTCTTTATATTTCAATCTTCCTATTACTCTACCATGCCAAGCAGAAGTTAGCGTTATCCATTCTTTGTGCCTTCCGTGAAACTTCATTATATTTATCAAAGATATGCTTTCTAAAAGTTTATTCAGCTCTCCTTTTAATTTACCAACACTCTCCAGCCAAGCTTCCTGATAAATATTGTCAGGTACAAGTAGTTTCTTTTCATGAATACTTGTTAAATCCCCAACAATAAAAGCAATCTTTTGAAAGGATTGCAGAAGCTTTGCGATATTTCTTCTCTCTTCGAGTTTCAATTCTTTTTCTATTTCAAGGTGTATTTTGATATAATACTCATAAAAAACACCAATTACTAATATTGTGACCAATGATGTAACTACTGAATACTTTATCTCATTTGGAATCCCGTTATAAAATTTCTACTTTAAATAATTTATCCTGCTTATAACTTTGCCCTGTGGTCTTAACAAATATTAGCTACAGTTAAGTAACATGTGACTCACTTCATCTATATCTTCACCACAAACTCCCCCGCTAAATCCTTCGCTTGGTTTTCCAGCATTTTCTTGGAAGTAATTTGAAAATAGACCATGGTGGAATCAATTTTACGATGCCTAAGGTGATCTTTGACTCTTTCAACTGGGACTCCGCTATCGGCCATATGGACAGCTATTGAGTGCCTTAATGTATGAGGATGTCTCTTATCTTCTGGAAGCTTCGCACTTGTTGAATAATTATGATATAAGCGGTAAATTTGGGTGGTTGTCAATTGACCTAGCTTTCTACTGAGAAACAGTGAGTCAGACTCATTTCTTACCTTACTCTTCTTGAGTATTTCTTCCCTTTCTTTGAGATATACACTCAGTAATTTCTTAGCCGTTTTATCTAGTATATTTTCTCTACTAATACCGTTTTTAGAGGCTCTTATAAATACCCTATCATCATTCATCCTAAGATCTTGCATGGTTAGCCTTACCGCTTCACTACATCTAAGTCCGTATAGATACATAAGATAAAAGAGTGCTTTATCTCTATTACCCTCAATCTTTTTAAAAAGTTTTTTGACTTCATCTGGGCTTAGGTATTTGATGGTTTGAAGGGGCATGAGTAAATTTAAGCTTTATAATCAGTAGTATCTTTAGACACCTGATCCAATGTTCTATCAACTATTGCCTCAATCTCTTCTTTACTTGGTAATATCATTTCAAGCTCTTGATTTAATTTGTAATCTGCAACTATGATAGGTGCATTAACCTGTTTTAGGGCATATTCTACAAATAAGTCATTCTTTTCTTTACATATCAAAAGACCAACACTTGGTTTATCAACATTAGACAAAAGTTCTTGATCTACAGCTTCCATATAGATTCCTAACTTACTCAAAAAAGAGGCATCAAATTTAGTGGTCTTGAGTTCTACTACTAAATACCTATTAGCTTTCATGTGATAAAACAAAAGATCAATCTCAAACTCTTCTCCAGCAAGCTCTAATCTATAGTATTGACCAACAAATGCAAATCCTGTCCCTAACTCAAGGAGAAATTGAGTAATATTTTGCATTAAAGCCTTTTGCAAATCTCTTTCCTTATACTCGTCACCTAACCCAAGAATATCAAAGATATATGGACTTTTAACGAGTTGACCCATCATTTCTGAATCTTCTTGTGGTAGCGTTGTTGTAAGATTATTAACCGCCTGACCTTGCCTGCCATATAAATTACTTGCTATCTGGTGAGCTAATACATCCCTACTCCAGCCAGCTTCAATGGTTTTTTGAATATAGAACATTCCTGTTTCTGGATCGTTAACCTTATCCATAATCATTTGGTGATGCCCCCAAGGAATTTTTCCAGCAAGTTGCTGGAATTTTTCATCGCAATTTTTATAGAAAGAATAAAACTTCCTCATATAAAACAGATTAGACTTACTATACCCCTTATGATCAGGGAATTCTTCTTTTAAATCACGGCTCATTTGTTCAATGAAATTAGAACCCCATTTAGCTTCTTCCTGTCTCTGGACTATATCTTTTCCAATCTCTCTATAGAGCTTTATCCCCTCTTCATTGATTGCAAGAGCTGCTTTAATCTGAACGGACTTTATTTTGGATTTAATATCTTTAATAAATCCTTGATATTCAGAATCAGTTGTAAATATTGATAGCATGTGGTAACTTTTTTTTAAATCTTTAATTTTGGCCAATTACAACTCTTCTACAATTTTTCCAGCAACTTGCTGGAAAATTACAACAGATGAGTTAGCCCCCTACACGACCAATCAAAAACATCTTAAATTCTACTGTCAAGTAATATAATAGTAATATCCTTACATTACAAAATATCGCTTTTTGCTATGAAATAAGGGCAAAAAGAGAAAACGGCTAATCAGCAACTTTCTAATGTAAGTAAATTGGAGAAATTCGTCCAATTATACTTGTGTTACAGTTTTGATTGTTGTAGCAATTAAAGCCAGCAAAGTTGGCAAATACTCAACCCCTAAACTTATTCCTTTGTCTATAAGTTGATTCAAAATCTTTTTTGTTAAAGAATCATTTTTCTGTGGTAGTGCATTTTGTAATTCTTCTAAAAGAGCTTTTATTTGTGGATCACTTTGAACTACCTGAGATATAGAAACATTTTGATTTACAGAGCTTGAACCTATTGATAAATTACTTGAATTTATATCACTTATAATAATATTGCCAATCTGAGAAGGCTGGACTGGCTCATATTCAATAACGGTATAACCACTCATAGTTATCTTAACTAGAGTACTATTGTCTATCATTTTGAGCCAGCCTCTATTAGTCAAATAATCATAAAGCCTTTGATCTTCTGTAGAAAGGTTATTATAATGGAAGATCCCATCTGTAAATACAACCATACTACCAACTTCGATGTTTGCCCTTAATTCAATCTCTTTTAACTTTTCAATGGCTATGCCTTTCATAGGTTTTATAATTTAATTAAATAAATAAGATATCAATGACAAAACAATATCAGTCAACAAATCACAACCACGTGGTTGTCTAAACTAGATTCTGAAAGAATCCGGGGGAGTCCCCTTGAGGGGACGCGGTGGGATCCAGCTTTGCTGGGCGGGGAGGGGTGATCGCGCCCAGCTTGACAGAAACGGAGTAAGATTTAATAATTAGTGTAGTTTATTTACTTTTTGAAAGCCTTTCCAGAGGCTTTTTTTATTTTTTGACTCCCCTTCTCTTCTCGGAGATTATCAAGAGTCAAACGCCTTCTTGAGCGTAAGTGTCGATCTCGTTCTAGTTCCCAATGCCAAGCCTTCTTATTACTGGCGAATCTGAATCCTAGTTCTTTGAGCTCTTCGGCTCGTTCTTTGGTTTCTCCTGAAATCCAAATCCATCTCCCTACAAGTTCGATGTTTAAGGACTCCCCTAACCGTTCCATGACAGTATCTAGTGTTTGATGTAATTGAGTTACCTCATCAGGTGTCAATTCTTGAATATAAGTATTGAGTGTAATATTAGACATATAGTATATAGTTATATACTCCGTTTCTGCCTAGCTTAGCTGTAAACCGCCCATTGCGTGGGCGTTTTTATCGTAGATAAAATCTGATCTGTTGTCATAGACCTTGGCGACTGTAGAGCCTTGCAAAGCAAGGCGACGAACGGACGGGAACGGGAGGAAAGGAGGGAGTGAGAGGAGCCAAGGTCTTGACAACAGATCAGAGGACTTGGAGTTACGAATTGCTTAAGAAACTGTTTAATATCTTTTTTCACCACTTAACCCGTTTACCATAGAGCCTGTTGAGCATGAGCTTGAGGAATGCAAGTTGAGTCATAGCCTCAGTCGTCTCAACTCTTCTCTCACTATTTCTCCAGA
>JBBSJV010000076.1:0-6554 GCA_038256935.1 Patescibacteria group bacterium | reverse complement strand
CTGAGGAATGTCAACAAAAAATCCCCATTAAGGGGTTTTGAATTCTTTTTATGGTGCGCGATAGAAGAGTTGAACTTCTGACCCCTTCCACGTCAAGGAAGTGCTCTACCACTGAGCTAATCGCGCTACAAAAGTAACACTTGCTGGCGGATCTAAAAATGTCAAGACTATTTCAATATTTTTTCGTAGGGGATAATTCGTATTCTCCCGTATTTACTTCATTATATAGCAAAATTTATTTACAGCGTATTGCTAATCTCTAAATGGCGATTGCGAAATCGCCGCTACAAAAAAACTGAACCATGTAGACAAAACCCAATAAAACATTCAAAAATAAATTATGACTAACAAGATTGATAAATCAAAAATTACTAAACAATTAACTCCTGAGCAAGAACGTGTGATGTTTGAAGCTGGGACAGAAAGAGCTTTTAGTAGTGAACTGAATCAAAATAAAGAGACTGGAAATTATCACTGCGGGGCTTGCGGGCAAATGCTTTTTAGCTCCTCAACCAAGTTTGATTCAGGCACAGGCTGGCCAAGCTTTTTCAAACCAATTTCAGATCAAGCAGTAGGTACAGAAACTGATCAAAAATTTTTTATGTCCCGCACCGAAGTCCATTGCAGCAACTGCGGAGCTCATCTAGGTCACGTTTTTGACGACGGACCAACGCCAACTGGGCAAAGATATTGTATAAACGGAGTTAGTTTGGAGTTTAAAAGGAAATAAGTTAAAATAAAAAGTAATCATTAAGATTATGACCGAAAAAAACCAGCTAAAATAATATATGTCGATTTCATAAACAGAGAAGTTTTAGGAGTTCAAAATGATAATTTGATAAGATTTGAACCGGCCTTAATTAAAAAAGAGTTGATTAGTCTAAACGCAGATTTAAATATATATCCTACATCTTCTCCAGCAGAAGTATCAGATAAATTAGTGGATTATGTTACTAAAATGGGTGGGGTAGCATCTTCTATTTCTGGAAAGGTCTATATTGATCACTATGGTAGTATTTCTAAACTATCCGAGGCTGCCATTAACACAATCATAAATGAATACGGCATCTAGTTTAATTTTAATTTTTTCATAACTCCTTCCAGCCCATTTTGCCGTCCTGCTGTGATATATTTTTCAAGATCCAATTCTTGAATAGTCACAGCTTCTTGAGTCCTCAATTCTTCTTTGGTTTTATCTTGAAAATCTAATAATAAAATATAGATCAGCCCCTTGACAAAAAGTGAGTCGCTATGGGCTAGCCAGTGCAATTTACCATTATCAATCTCTTTTGAAAACAACCAAGTCCGTGACTGACAACCGATTATAAAATGTTCAGGTCTTTTTAACTCATCAGGGTAAGGCTCTAGTTTGCGAGAAAGGCTTATGATATACTCATACTTATCTTCCCATGAGTCCAAGGTTTGAAAGTCGGAGATGATTTGGTTTTGCATTTAATTTAATAAACGATAGTTTTATATTCAAGTCAAAAATTAGGTATTCTCAATTTCAGCTTGAAATAAACCATTTTCATATGCAACGTCTCCACTTGGTGTTATTATCTTACTTATATCACTAAAGTCTACAGGGGCACTATTTAGAATATATTGATCTGTGTTACCTATAACAGGTTTGAGAAATCCTTCATGCGTTTTATCTGCAATTTCTATTATGCATGTTAAATATTGCAAGGTGGTATAAACTAAATTATATAAGTCAACTTTTGTTGCGTATTCTGAATGATAAACATCTGCAAATCTTCCCACTTTGACTAACTTAAATTTATATAAAATTGTACTTCAGATGCTTCCTTTACCAATTTTGAACCTTGCCGAGAAATTTAGATTATTCCCTGGTCTTGGAGTCCGTAGTAGCCAAAAGCTTTCTCTGGATGTACTCCAGCTAACTAAAGATGAGTTTGATGAATTTGTAAAGTCCGTTATTGATACTCGAAATAATGTGAAGTTTTGTGATAACTGCGGATTTTTTGCTGAGCAAATAGATCAGCAGCAAGGTCAGATTTTGTGTGAAGTTTGTAAAAACCAAAAACGAAAAGCCAACCAGCTTTGCCTGCTTGAAAAAGCCACAGACGTCTTGACTTTAGAGCGAAGTCAGATCTATTTTGGTAAATACCATGTTCTCAGAAAGCTTATTTCCCCTCTTGAAAACACATTCCCTGAAGATACCACCATCAATGATCTCATTGAGCGACGAATACCAAAATTATTAGAAACTGATGATCATGTGGAGTTAATTCTGTTTTTCAAAGCTGGATTTGAAGCTGAAGCCACAACTGCCTACATCCAAGAAAGTATTAAATCCAAAAAACTGGAGGATAAGGTCCAGATCACAAGACTAGCCCAGGGCCTGCCGTTGTATTACAACCCTGACACTCTGGATCAAGCCACAATGGCCAAAGCCTTGGAGGATAGACGACTGGTTTAGTGCTAAGTGTTAATACTAAAGACTAAGCATTAGTCGCTTTGAATAATTTGATGTTATATCAAGTAAACCCAGATCACCCCTGTGGAATTATTTAATCTAAAATAATGTCATCATACTGAACTTAGTGGCATCATCCCTAACTTAGTGGTGTCATCCTGATCTTAATGATGTCATCCTGAACTAGTTTCAGGATCTCCTGTGCTGGCTAATTTATTCAATTTTATAATTATTAATTTTCAATCAATTTCAAATGTTTAAGGTTTAATTTTCGTAAAGGAGGTGACTCCGCCTCCATTCCTCTGCTCTCCATATGGAAGGCGAGAGCCTTCCGCTACATATCAAGTTAGACCGCGCTAACCAAGTGTGAGGTGACATGGAATTAAGTTCAGCCTGCAACACTATGGGATTTCCCATTACTTTCGAAATGACAGAATAATTATATATATTTTTCAAACAATCCTAAGCCTTCACAGCTTTCACTTTACCTCCCTTCCTCTTAGATTTCTTAACTGTTTTTTTGGCGTTTTTTGGCTTTTCCATGACACTTGTTGCAACGACCTGATCGTTTGCCATTAGCACTGGATCTCCTGTAATTTCCAAATTATTATCAGGATTCCCATCATCCATGCTTGGATCAGAGTCAATAATGTCTTTGATTAGCTTATCAGTGTGACTAGCGTAGTATCTAGTTAAGAAGATTTGTCTAATAAGTGAAAAGGCACTTGTGGTTACAAAATAAATATTTAGCCCTGTTGGAAGTGAAAATTGGATGAAGAATAGAAACAGTGGCATGAAATAAATAGCTTGAAATTCCATACTTTTTTGCATTGCTTCAGGGTCAAAAACACCTGGGGCTTTTTCTTCTTCTTTCTTTCCTTTCTTTTTCTTCTTTTCAATGGGTTTTGGAAGTTGTGGTTTTGGAGCCCATCTGAACGTGTACATACCATACAAATAAGACAAAACAAGACCAAGAACTGGAATCCAAAGATAGTCTTGGACATTTGCAGCCACATCAATATTACCAAAAGCTAGCATTTGACCATTGGCATCTTTGAAATTAGCAACAGTGCGGCCTTCACCCCAGATTATCTCATATAGCCCACTGACATCATTACCGTTGACTACATCTTGGATAACCCAGAAAAGCCCTGTCATAAAGAACAATTGGAATAATAATACCAAGAATATATAACCGTTTCTGATCCCATGCTTTTGGTTAAAAATCTTCATCTCAGCTAGCATTTTCTGTGGATCTTCTTTATACTTAGCTTGGATTGCTTTGATTTTAGGCTGTAAAATCTTGGTTTTTTGTAAGCTAATGTAGTTTTTGGCAAATAAAGGAAGTACTAACAGATTTACAATCAAGGCAAGCAAAATAATCGAGATACCGATATCACCTGTGACTTGGAAAAGCCCGTAAAGTAAGTTTAATTCTGGTTCAAAAACAACGGTGCGAAAAACATTTTGGATAAATTGCCACATAAAAGGAAATAATTAGTATATCTAAAGTTTTGGTTAATATAATAGGGTTTGTCAAAGTCTAATAGTCTTTGCTACTTATTTTAACATCTATAAACTCATAATCTTGACAATTTCTGGCAATAGTAACTGAATACGATTATCTCAGGGCCGAGATGGCGGAATGGTAGACGCGAAGGACTTAAAATCCTTTATCTTCGGGTGTGGGGGTTCGAGTCCCCCTTTCGGCACCACAATTGATCGCTACAGAAGGCGATTTTTTGTTGTTTGAATATTGTTATTCTTACAAGTATTACTATTGTTAGTAACTAATTATTTAGTGACAAATTATGTTGTTGTCATGGTGAACTTGTTTCAGCATCTTATGCAATTATATGTAGTAATAGACCCTGAAATAAATTCAGGGTGACATTTATATTTTGTTATTTAAACTATAATAATTTCACCATTTGCCATAACCGCATACTTTCTTTTTTATAGATCAGTAATGAAAACTAGCTACATATGACAATTGATAGTAACAATTTTTTGGATAGTTTATTGGATTTAACTGAGATAAATGCACCGAAGTCTTGGCCTGCAAAAGCAAGAATAACTAAACAAGGATACCTCGATGACCCTGCAGTTGCTGATAGTTTAATAAGTCAAAAAGAAATTTTTATTGAATTTTTAACTCACCTCGGATCTCCTCAAAACAAATTTAAAGTCATACATGTCTCAGGGACGTCAGGAAAAGGTAGCACTTGCACATTGACTTCAAGAATCCTGACTCAAAATGGCATCCAAAATGGTTTATTTATCACTCCTTTTGTATATAATATTCGAGAAGTTTTTCAGATTAACTCAAGCATGATCTCGCAAGAAAATCTTGATAAATACGCCACAAAATTTATAAAGCTTACCAGAACTTGGTTGGAATCTACAAGCATCTGGCTAACTTATCATGAATTAATCTTTGCATTTAGTTGCTATCTTTTTGATATGGAAAAAGTCAAAATCGCAGTTATCGAGTGCTTTATGGGAGGAAGATTTGATAACACAAATATTTTTACAAGACCAGATAAGACCTGTGTGATAACCGCAATTGGAAAAGATCATGAGCAGTTTTTAGGAGACACTACAGAAGACATTGTCTGGCACAAATCTGGAATAATCCAGTCAAATAATACACTAATACTTGGTAATAACCTCACTCAACAGCAAAAAAAATTGATCAAAACAGAAGCAATCATTCCTGATAAAAACATCCATAACGTCCAGTCCAATTACCATATACAAACTTCTAAAAATGATGATGGCGTTAAAATTATCAACTATACATGGCACAAGCAAAGCCTAGAGTGGGATCTAAAACCTGATCAAATATATTTGCTTCCAAATCTAGCTACAGCACTACTTGGCGCTGAAATGGCCATAAAACCACAACTTTTCGACCTTAATGAACTGGATTATAACAAAATATTAGGGCCGTTACCAGCTAGATTGGAACTAAAAACAATTTATAGAAACCAGATTCAGACTCAGATAATCTTGGACGGGGCTCATAACCAACAAAAAATTGGTTTTCTAAGAGACAGATTGGTAGAAATTGACCCAAAGCAAAAATATATTGTCCTGTTTAGCTCAGGCAAAGGCGATCAAATCCTAGATATGTTAAAAATTCTAAAACCAATCAGCCACAGCATCATCGCCTCTACTTTTCAGATCAAACTCAAAGACAATCGCAAAATCAAAGAGTCAGTCCAGCTTCTCCAGTCTGAGGAAATACTATTGGCTCACAAATACATCTTTGAAACTGATCCAGAAAAGGCCCTAAAATTAGCAATCAAAGAAGCTGCTGAAACTAGCTTACCCATACTTTGTACGGGGTCTTTTTATTTTGTGGGGGTTGTGAATGAGTGCTTGGAGTTTTAAGAAAATGAAATTTAAAGAATCGTTAATACTTTTAATTCATTGGTCTAATTAAGCTAATTTTAGTTAAGTTTTAAAAAGGTTATTATTGTATCTTAAAATGTACTTTTTAGATTAAATAACAAATGTTTTTCTAATCTAATTGAGTGATATACTTGTCTTAAGTAATAATATTGATGTAAGAATTACAGTAACTTTATTGACATAAAGTATAAGTATAAATATAGTTAATGGTATTATGCCTTGCGAGAGTTTTAATTATCCAGCGAGTGTGCCTTCAAGGTTTGATTATACTGGGGTAATAAGGGCTAAATTAAGAGATCATAGAATAGTTGCCACGTCTATCATATATCTTAATAATGAAATCCATGTTACAACAGAATTAGAACTTCCTCCTGATGTTGCACAAGCAATCAATACTGCTTTACAATTTTTAGTATAACCGCTAAGTTATAAACCAACATCTAATTTGATATTATTGTACATAATTAAAATTAAAAAGCTTTTTATTGTAGTACGTTACCCCAAATCAAATTCCAACCTTTTAAGCCCGCTTCCAATTGACTTTTGTTTAATAATTTTGAATTTACCAATATCTTTGGTGTTAGTTACATGAGGACCTCCACAGAATTCTCTTGTGTAGACGTTTCCAGCCTCGTCTTGGAGCGAATAAACTGTTACTTTATCTCCGTATTTTTCTCCAAAAAGACCTATCGCTCCT
>JBBSJV010000075.1:0-6608 GCA_038256935.1 Patescibacteria group bacterium | reverse complement strand
TATTACTGTCCCTCAAGATATATCGTTTAGCGAATTTGTAGACACCGTCGTCGATGAAAAGAAGCGGGGTAATACTTTCAAAATCGATGCACTTATTCAAGAGATTACTGATTGCAAACCTGTAGTTTGGAGAGGTGGAATGATTGGTTATGGAAGCTATAATTATAGTTCAGATAGAAGTAGTCAATCTGGTGTTTGGCCAATAACAGGATTTAGAGCAGCAAAAACCAAATTTACGATTTATATTATGCCAGGATTTGAACCTTTTCCAGAACTTATGGCAAAACTTGGTAAATACAAAACTGGCAGATCATGTCTATATATTAATAAGCTTGGTGATGTAGACACAGGGGTTCTCAAAGAATTGATCAAAGAATCAGTTGATTATATGAAAGAAAAATACACAACAAATCCTACCTAATGATCACAAATAAACAAAAAGTTTTAAACTTAAGAGGCATTAAATTTGATTTAGGATCAGATCTTGGGTTTCAAGTAGAAGCCATTCTTGATGCTTTTGTAACTCCACATTTAGTCAGAAACAAGGGTCAAAAATTGTATTTGATTGTAGGTAAGGGGACAAATTCCAGGAAATTTATAAATGGCAAAAACCCACTTAGATTCTACACTGAAAGTTATTTAGAAAAGCTAAATTTAAGATTTCAAAACGGAGGGTGTGGTGAAGGCCAAGAAGGGGTGATCTTGGTCTGGGTGTAAATAATAAATGAACAAAACTTCATTCAAATAAGCTATTTGTTGTTTGACAAACTAAAGTAATTCTAGCTGTTTTAATCTAACTTAAACATTCACATGATGTTAGTTGGTTAGTATATGTCTAGTAATAATAATACTCTAAAAAGTTTTTTTAAATTGAGAGTTTTAGTTCCATTAATAACAATTATTATCATTCTGTCAGCTTTTATATTTTATCTCCTAGAATCTAAAAGTCCTGAAACTAACGCATTTACACCGACTTCAATTACTCTAAGCATTACTAATCTTGAGGATGGTACTCCTGTTAGCCTGCTTAATTCTGAAAAATCAATAAATACCATTTATACTAACAAGCTAGAGTTTCTTAGAGAAGGTTCAAATAGGGTGATTTTTCAAGCTGATGGAATAGGAAAAATTGATGAAGCAAGTACAGTCAAAGCCGACCAAGAAAATAAATTTAGTTTTACACTTAATGGTGAAGTAGATAATAATCAGTCATTTTCAGAAAATAAATTGAATGAATTACAAAAAATAGAGGATCAAACAATTCAAGAGTCCATTCAGCTACAATCTAATCAGCAAATAAAATATGCCGTAATTAGCAGCAACAAATCAAATCTAGCAGCTGTAATTGATAATCAAGAAAATGATCAGGATTTGATAATTATAACAACTGCAAATGATCAAGGCCAGAAAAAAACTTTCAACATATCTCAAAAATGCCAATTTGAAAGTCTTAATTTTAACAATCAGGGAGATAAGCTAAGATATTTCAAACTATGCCAAGAATCAGGTCAGAATGGCTTTTTCAGTTATGATATGACCACGCAAAATGAAACTCAGCTTCTGGTTACCTCTGATTATTCAAATTTATTAAGAGTCAGTTTTCATCCAACTCAAGAAGCTTTGGCTTATTCCAGACCTGATGGAGAATTTGGCTACGTATTAGATGGTAAAGTCACTCCTGTGTTATCGCAATCTGGAATTGGATCCAATAGATTTTCACCTGATGGAGAGACAATAATTGCCATCAAAAATCCAAGTAATGCAGTAGATAATAGTACCCCCAATGCATCATTTACCCAAGATGTGATCCAAATCAAATGGGAAGAATTAGTAACCAAAAAACAACAAGTCAATCAGCAAATACTAGGTCAGACTTTTTATATTCCAAGACCTAATAGTAATACTGATTTATTTTGGCAGTGGCTGGATCAGGACTCATTATATATTGGCGATAGCTCAGTGATTTTTAATATTGATTCTACACCAACTTTACCAGCACTTCCACAAAACTACACTCAAGGCCAGTTAATCAAGACAGCGCAAAAGGTTTATAGTCATTACGATGGGATAATTTATGACAACAACGATAAAATTGTAGCAACAAATGTGGAAAAACTGGTATACACTGAAGATGGATTTTATTATCTGAGTAATAGCTTTTTATATAGATTGCAAAATGATATTCCAACTTTAGTATTGCCTAACAAATTAGCATTTATAGATCAGACAGGGTCAAATATAACACTAATAACTAGTAAAGGAGAAATTTTAACTGCTCAAATATAATTCATATGTTCCAAACTAAACTTGTATCAAACTTAGTCAACAAAATTAATTTCTCAGCAATGATCAAATCACTCAATCTTCTTACTGTTTTTGTTATCTTAGTTTCAAATCTTTTCTGGCTACCAGTGCTTGCTTTAGATATGAGTAGCGTGATTGAATCCGAAGATGCCTTACAAAGCCTTAATAACTTGAAACAAATTAATGATGTAAACAAACAAAATGGTGCATTAACTGTTGATCCACTTCAGTATTTAGATACTTTACAACCAAGTGCTGAAGGTGCGAATTTGGAATCGTATGATATTAATAAATTTGATAAGGTAAAACCAGTTTCAAACAAAGCACAAAACCCTCAATCCACAAATAACCAAAGCCAAAATCCAAAACCAAGTATTACAGATATATTATTTGGATCAATTGAAGCCCAAGCCCAAACTGATGAGTTAAACGGGATCGAGTTTGACTTGCCTTGGACAGCAGGGGAGGAGTGGAGACTTACTTCAGGGTACGGCCATGGCAGGCATGGAGAAGATCACCCAAGATCATTTTATTATCTAAATTTTGGAAAATTAGGAGAAGCGGCTACATTCAATCAACCGGTGCTGGCCATGACAAATGGTACAGTTGTTGACTTTAAACAAGGTTGTACAGCAGGCTTTTTGAGTGGTTGTAATTCTGGTCTTGGGAATTATGTTGTTGTTCAAATATCTCCTAACTATTTCATTGAATATCATCATTTATCAGTGCTTTCAGTTTTTCAGAATGGGCAAACAGTGATTGCTGGTCAAGAAATTGGTCGGACTGGTTCAAGCGGATTTAGTAATAGCTTTTCTCATATTCAAGTTGCATTATCTGGTCCTCAAATATTACAAGGTGGTCTTTCAATGGCTTTTCCTCCAATTTCTGGAAGAAACATTACAACAGGTGAAACCCCAGTTACAAGTTTGGGAGTGAGTAATACGCAACACACATACATATCCCAGAACACCCTAGCCAACTTCGATAACGACAACGACGGCGTCTCCAACCTCTTTGATAACTGCCCTGATACCGCAAACCCTGATCAAGCTGATTCCGATGGAATCCCTGGAGGCCCTGGGCTTGCCTGTGATCAGGATCAAGACGCTAAAGAAGACAAAGTAGCTGATAACTGCACTCCCCCAGATAACTGGGATGGGACAGGTCGTGACTTTTTCTACAATCCAAATCAAATCGATACTAATAGTAATGGTATCGGTGATACTTGTGAAGCAGTAGACTGCAGTAACCCCCTAGCTGAAGTATCTGCCTTAGTCTTTAACTACATTTGTAATCCAGATTTTGATGGAGATGGGATCTTAAACGAGACAGATAATTGTATCTTCCTTGCAAATTCAGATCAGGGCGATAAAAACAACAATGGTGTAGGAGATCTATGTGATCTGGAAACAAGATTAGATCGTTTCGCATACAATCCAAAATACGGCTACTACACCAATATGGGCTATGAAATCCCAGCTGGTACTGTTGGAGATCCAGTAAATACCAGTAACGGTAATTTTTTCCACACTGAAACTGATTTTTCCCTTCCAGGCCCCTCTAAAACTATCCAAGAAGAAATTGAACCAGAACTCGATTTACCTACAACAGGGCTAGAATTTAAACGCACCTACAACTCAGCTGACACAAGAGAATCCATCCTTGGCAAAGGCTGGTCAATTGAAAGTCTACCTAGAGTTGAGTTTTATGCAACTCCTATCGAAGACGCGATTAAGACGGAATTTGGCATCAATACCCGTGGAGGTAACAGCGAATTATTTACAATTCAAGAAACTAACTGCCCAAGTAGTAACGATAACCCAAACTGTTACAGCTTTACCCCAAGTGGGGATTCCACCGGAAACGTTTCAAATTTAACCTACCTACCATCCACCTCATTTACCAAACCTGAGCTAAGCTGGGCTCAAAGTTGTCCAGCGCCAAACCAACTAAACAATCAGTCACTGCAAAATTACACTCTGTTTTTAGCCGAGATGAATAAATATGGAATTGGAATTAATAATTCAGCTAACTACAATGGTAGAAACCCAGTCTTTTCTCTAACCCCCCAGACAAATACTATTTACTCCAATTGTTTAAACTTTTTCCACACCGATAAACTAGGTAACCAAAGCCTTTTCCACTGGGACACTCAGACTGATCTGGATCCAACAAATGATTGGAAAGCGGGATTGCCAATTCTAACAAAACAGAGAAACGGGCAGGTAGTTTTTTATGAATACAAGGCCCCACTTGCAACTGACACAGCCACTGCCTTTGATCCAACTCAAGATCCGTTCTTAAACGTTGTCTCCATAAGTAATAATTTTAACCAAAAAATTGAGTTTGAATTTGCTGGAAAAAGGCTTTCTAAAGTTACAGACAATCTGAATCGCTTTGTATCGTATAGCTATGATTTTGATGGTAACTTAATTACTTCCACTACAGATAATACAGCCACTACCACTTACGGCTGGGATATAAATGGACTTTTAAACAACATAATTGATCCAACGGGGCGGCAAGTAATCTACAATGAATATGAAGAGGGCAGAGTGGTACTGCAAAAAGATGGGCGAAACAAAGTCACTGAAACTGCAGAGCTTGAGGATCAGCAAACTGAACAAAACAATCAAAGCAGCCAAGAGCAGTCTCAAGATCCAAGCCAAACCAGTAGTAAGGAAGAGTCTCAAGAATCCGAATCTGAAAAAGATGAGAGTAAGGATGAAATAATTGATGAAAAAGTTACCAGAATTGAGTATAATATCAAAGAGGGGGAGAAGTATTCCAGTGAAACCAAATTAACTCTTAGAGACGGGCAAACAATAATTCACAAACACGATCAATTAGGTAGACAGACAGAAGTTATTAATCAAAGCGGCGACAAGAAAACTTTTGAATACAAAGATAACTCCTTTGCAAAAATTAGTGAAACCGATGAGGAGGGGAGAAAAACGGTGTATGAATACGATGATCAGGACAATCCAATTAAAATCACCTTAGCAAATGGATCTGTTACTGAAAACACCTTCAACAACTTTTCACAGCTTACTCAAAAAACTCAAGATCAAAGAATTACCAAACTAGAATACGATGGAAGCAAACTAATTTTCAAAACTTACCCTGGCGATAGCGGGCACACCTTTAACTGGGCGCTAGCTCCCCTTAATCTTGGCATAACAAACAACCCTCAGCTTCCAGTACCGCTTCAACTAGAGGCTACAAAACAAGCTGAGTTAAACACATATCCAAGACTAGTTTCCAAAATTGATCCAAATAACTCACCTACTACTTGGAACTACGGAGCAAATAATTTTGTAACTCAAGTAGTTAATCCTGATGGGGGAAATTCTGAGTTTAGTTACGATGGAATCGGTAGAGTAACAACTAGAAGATCTCCACTTGGAGGGGCTACTACCATAACCTACGATACTAGAGATAATATCATTTCAACTACTAATTCACTTGGGGGAATTACTACATATCAATATCTTTTAAATGATCTGCTAGAAGCCAAAGTAGAGTCCACTGGATTGATTACAGTCTACACTTATGATCAAAACAAGAAACTGATTGAAACTAAACAATGCCTCAAAGCTGTGGATGTTAATACTTGCAAAGAAGCAAGAAAAACTATCAAGACTGATCCAGTAATTATCGATGAGCAAGGGGAATCTGAACAAGAAGAAATTATTGAATCAGGAGAAGCTAGAATAGTTGTAACTCAAGCAGTTCCAGACAATCAAGAATCACAAAGTTCAACTGAAAGTACGGAATCAAGTAGTAGCCAAGAACAAACAAGTTCGACTGCTCAGGAACCAGAAAACACCGATGAAAAGGAAGAAGACAACAACCAAATTGAAACTCTAAATCCAGAGGTAATCGTAACCACCTTTGAATACGATAGAGAAGACAGGCTAATTGCAACCACAGACCCTGTTGGTAGCCAAACAAAATATAATCTGGATGAGCAAGGGAGAAGAATTGAGACTACAAATCCGGATAACACTACAACTAAATCAGACTACGATAAGGTTGGAAATATAATTGAAACTAAAGATGAGTTAGGTCACACAACTAAATACGGCTACGACGAGCTTAATAGAATTCAATCAATTATTAGACCAGATAATCAGACAAAAGAATATGAATACGATAGCTTTGGTAATATACTTAAAACTGTAGACTATGATGAAACCATTTAAACATTTGAAAACGAAGCTAGAAACAATATAACAAAAGACATTGAAAAAATACAAAATACCAAAACATACACTTATTTATTCACAGATAATATGATACAC
>JBBSJV010000074.1:0-6652 GCA_038256935.1 Patescibacteria group bacterium | reverse complement strand
TTAATTATTTTAATGACAGAATCTATGTGTCACCCTGAATTTATTTCAGGGTCTGTTACTTATATTAATAGAGAAAAGATACTGAAACGAGTTCAGTATGACAGATTAAAATTGTCAGCGAATAAATTGACACTTACAAGGGTGACAAAAAACAGATTAACTTTGTCTAAAACTTGGCTTTGTCCACATCATAGCTTTCTCTACATCATGTCCATTCCGGCCATTGGGTTACCGCCTGCAGCTGGTTCTTCTTTCTTTGGATCATCAGCAATTGCTACTTCCATAGTAAAGATAGAACTGGCTACTGAGGTGGCATTTGAAACTGCTTCAATCAATACTAAAGCAGGGTCAATGATACCAGAGGCGATCATGTCTTTAACTAATTGTAGGGTTTTGAAGTTGTAACCTGAGTTACTTTCTGATAGAATATTTTGAACAAGCAGTGAAATATCATAGACTCCACTATTTCTTGCAATCATTCTAAATGGAAATTCTAGAGCTTTTTTAAGTATATTAACTCCGACTTGTTCTTCATGATCTTCAAGCTTTAGTTCTTCAAGATCTTTAGCTGCTCGCAGTAATGTGGAAGCGCCACCTGCTACTACTCCTTGAGCTACAGCAGCTTTTGTAGCGTTTAATGCATCTTCAACTAAATATTTAAGCTCTTTTGCTTCTACTTCAGTTGAGGCTCCGACTTTGATAACACCAACTCCACCAGTAAGTTTTGCAAGTCGCTCTTGAAGTTTTTCTTTATCATACTCACTGCTAGCATTATCAATATCATTTCTGATTTCATTGATGCGACTTTGGATAGCTGTTTGCTCTCCTTTTCCACCGATAATGGTAGTTTTGTCTTTATCACTGACTACTTTATCAGCGCTTCCAAGATCTTCTACTGTAGCAGTCTTTAATGTCATGCCAAGATCAGAGGAAATATAGGTAGCCCCTGTCAAAATAGCAATGTCTTGAAGGATAGATTTGCGTCTGTCTCCAAAGGCTGGAGCTTGGATAGCGTAGATATTAAATACTCCACGGATCTTATTGACTACAAAGTTGGCTAAAGCCTCGCCATCGACATCATCAGCGATTACTACCAATTCCTTGCGACCTTGCCCTGCAAGTTGTTCTAAAACTGGAAGGACATCTTGGATAGTAGTGACTTTGAGATCAGTTACTAGAATCATTGGTTTTTCGGCAACTGCTTCCATCCTAACGGTATCTGTTACAAAATAAGGAGATTTGTATCCCTTATCAAATTGCATACCCTGCACTACTTCTTTTTCGATCTTGTTAGAGTCACCATTTTGGACTGTTACAACACCGTCTTTGCCAACCTCTGAGATAATATCAGCGATCATTTCTCCGATTTCTCTGTTTCTAGAAGAGATTGTAGCAACGTCAGCCATTTCATCGCGGGTTGAGATTTGCTTAGAAGCATCAACGACGTATTGAAGTACGCGTTTGCTAGCTTTTTGAAGACCGCTTCTGACTTTGATAGGATCTGACCCTGACTCGACTACTCTGATTCCTTCATTGATAAGCCCTCCTGAAAGAAGCACAGTTACGCTTGTTCCATCTCCAGCTTGATCATTAGTCTTGCTAGCTGCTTGTTGAATAAGGCTAACCCCCATTTGCTCGAAACCTTCAAGTTCAATTGCTTTAGCAATAGTTACCCCATCGTTTGTGATATCAGGAGCTCCGTAGGATTTGGCAATTACAGAGTTGCGACCTACTGGGCCGTAAGAGGTTGAAACTGCATCGACCACTACGTTAACACCTTCTTGGATAGCTTTTCTAGCTGAAGTTCCAAATTTGATTAATTTTTTTGGCATATAATATATTTAATAATTTTTAAGTTTAGTTTTGGATTAAGGCTAAGACGTCTTTGGAATTTAAAATTTTGTAGACAGTATCACTTGAGCTATCAGCTGTAACTTCTTCTCCGGCGTATTTGCCAAAAAGTACAGTGTCACCGACTTGCAAGCCAAGACTTGTTACATTGATTTCTGAATCGATATCTGCTCCGGTACCAAGTGCGATGATTCGTCCTTGAGATTGTTCGTTTTCTTCTTTTGTTGAGACGATAATGCCTGAAGCTGTAGTGTTTTTTTGCTTAATAAGCTCTACTACCAAGCGATTACCCAAAGGTTTTATTGTCATAATTTAATTAAATTTAGTTTATTCGATTGAGTCCTATCATCAGCACTTTTTTGAAAGTTTTTAACTGAACAAAGCTCAATCTCTTAGCAAATTCTTCTATACATTGCTAGATTTTGTCAAACTTGTTATGTGATCAAGGGTTTTTGATATGGTATACGAATAACCTTTCCGAGGATTATAATTTTTGTCATTCTGAACTCGTTTCAGAATCTTTTCCTTATTTTAAGAATGTGAAGACCCTGAAATAAATTCAGGGTGACATATATACTTTGTCATTGAATTTTTTAACATTTACGACAATGACAAAGATGTGCTTTTACTTTTCCTGTCACCCCGCTACTTGTTACGGGGTCTAAAATTTAAGTATCACCTGAAACTATGATTTAGATCGCGTAATAAATACGTGAAGACAAAGATCTACACATGGCGACAACAATTTAGCATCGACAGGATTTTGATTATACCCATCTTGTAATAGACAATTGCAATTTTTGCTGTTAAACTACCACTGAAACACAAATATGGATAAAAATAGGCTCGAATCTTTAAGTGATGATGTCATATCTATTATAATGACATTGATGGCTTTTAATATAGGAACTAACCTTAGTTTCCAGCCTTTGAGTGAGCAAGATCTATGGTTTGAACTGAGTCAAAATTATTCGCCGCTTTTAGCTTATTTTGCCAGTTTTTTCATCATTGGAACCTATTGGTTGACTCATAGTTATTTGATTTCTAGTTACGCCAAAAATATCAGTCGAAAACTGATTGCTTTTAATTTAATATTTTTATCTTTTGTCTCTTTGATTCCTTTTTCATCTAGACTTGTGGGTACCTACAGCAATAGTCAAATAGCAGTCGTAATATTTGGAATTAACTTACTATTTACCTCAACTCTTGCCTTTATCATATTTGTATATATCCTGAAGTCTAAACAGATTGAAAATTATGCCATCGAGCCAGCTCGCCTCAGAAATACTTATTTTAGGTTGTCATTGCCTATCCTTGGAAGTATGTTTGGAATACTAATTGCAGGACTGAGTACCCAGATTGCTCTGATACTTTATTTCGTTCCTGTGGTAATCAACTTCTTTCCTGGAAGTATGAGCGAGCTGGAGAAAAAGATTAGATCTATGGCAGGTAAAAAGATTAATAAATCTTCGTTGGTAAATTAGATGTAAATATATATTTTTTAGTTGCTAGTAGACTTGTAAATGAAAGTCTTTGTCTAGTTGCTGGCTATAGTTTTGGGAATGGTTTTTTTGTTTCTGACTGGATTCATTATTTTGGTTTTCTGATTGCCACAGCTTATTTACTTGCTGTCGAAATCTGGATCTGGTTTTTACAATTTTATCTATGTTTTGCGTGCTTGGCAGCTGAACTGCTTTAAGGTTTAATTGGATCATAGGACGGGTTAAAATTTATAAGAAACTTTAAACTAACAGATGCTTTATTGCTTGCTAGCCTATTACCATTATCCTTGACAGTAGAGACTATCTTACAACGCTGATGAAGGCGCTGATTACTATGTTTATAGTATTTCTCACTGAATTTCAGGATGTGTAATTTAAAATAGAATTTTCCAAATCGGTCAATAAATATTAATAGAACCTATACTAGTTTTTAATAAAAATTACCATATTTTGTGGCTACCGTACTTGCCCACGTACCCGCAAACTCCTATAACTCAGATGTCAAAAAATAATGGTTGCATATGTAGTTGTTTTGGAGTTAAATAATCAAACCTTTAATATATCAATTTTGTATCTATATTTGGTCATTCTTTTTTTTCGATGACAAATTTTACTTACTAAGTATGTCACCCTGAATTTATTTCAGGGTCTATAGTTGAACTTTGGACAGATACTGAAACAAGTTCAGCATGACAGGATAAGGTCAATAAGGGTGACTGGTTTTATAGTGCGGTAAGTCGTATTAATAGTAAAAAAGTCTACCTAATCGTAAGTCTTGATATTAAAAAAGTCTTGGACTGCTTGAGAATCAACATTTGCGGTGATTTCAGACCAATTATTATACAGTAGAAAACCACCAATTAGATTGGCAATCAAGGTAAAAACAATAATCAGATTTCTAACATCTTCATCCATACAGATTATTCATTACTATCTTCTGCCCTGTCTCTGATAACCTTAGCTAGGGCAAAAGTAGCGTAGATGCTAAAGATATAGCTAACAGCAAAGAAGCCTTTAGTTTGAATATCAGCTTCCAGTCTAAGAAGCCCAATGATAGTACCAGCAAAAGAGATTGCAAAAGCCAACATAGTTAGAAAGTAAAAAGATTTAGTATTACGAGATTTTGACATATAATATGGTATATAAATTTTAATGTTAAAGTTCTTATTCTAGAAAAATATTCTTTTGTAAAGTTTTTTTACTAGTGTTAGCTATTTTTAAAATGAACAAGTGTTACACTTATTGTTAGAGTTTAATTGTTATTACTTTAAACTACTGGTAAATTTAGTATTTTATCTGACTACTAACTCAAATTATAGTATTTTATGTAATTATTTAATATGCAAAGGGTGGAATATAACAGGCAATATTTAAAATCTAACTTTAGTAGATTAAATTAATTTTACATCTTTTTATAATCATAAAGTAATAAAATAATTACACTGCATGATAGGATTTTGACAGGTAGTTTAATTCTTTTTTAAGGCCTTCTTTGCTTTGTTTTTGGGTTTTTTCTTGTCTTCTTTGATGGTTATTTCATTTTCTATTCCATGTTCAGATAGTAACAATAATTGACTAATTGTAAGAAATAAGGATTGATTAAGTTGGTTGTCCTTTTGCAAAGATCCGACAATCCTGTACATATCCCTAAAGCTCAATTCCTCTGAAGATAGATTATAGGCTAAATTTATCTCTTGTATCTTTTCTACAATGATATTTATCAGCTTAGTTTTTGAACTATAATTCCTTTTTTTAAGCGGTTTAGAGGTCATAATTTAGGACAAATAAATTTTTGCAATAATATTTTAGTTGATAATCTCTAACATAATTGTTAGACTATGTCAAATAGTACAGTCTTTAAAATTACACTGCCTTTTATACATATGCAAAGTTTTACTCAAGCCCAAGTCGCAAAAAAATACAATGTATCCCGTGCAACGGTCAATAGATGGGTAGATCAAGCCATCGCTGGAAAGTACAACTTGCAACTTGATCACAGCGGCAAAGCCATCAGAATATTAGACAATTCTCACAATGAGGTTGAACTAAGCATGTTATCCGAGGCGGGAATTAAATATAAAACAGGAAGTCTGAAACAAGTCGAAGTGAGCAAAGAGTTTTATGAATTGTTTTCGCCTGAGGAGATAACAGAAATTTACACTGATCTTGTCTATCAAAATAAAATTAATTTAAAATACGCCTACAAAAATATCGGAGCCATTCATTGGGATAATTTCTATAAAGGAGGATCTTCAAGGATTCAAAAGTCAGTTGATAGAATGCTAGAACTTTCTATAGACGACATCGTATACTATCTACCTGAAAGAGCTAAAGTAAATCTTGCAGATATTGGTCCTGGAAATGGGTATCCTGTAAAGCAACTAATCAAGAAACTTTTAACTAATGATTTAATCTCAAAATATACTTGTTTAGATATTAGTAAAGATATAAATGAAATAACAATCAAAAACATTTCTAAATGGTATCCTAAATTAAGAGTGAAGTCTTATGAAAAAGATCTCGAATATGGTAAAATTGGAAATACATTATTAGAAAGTAGAAACCATAGTGATTCAAATTTGATCCTACATATTGGTAATACAATTTCAAACTATGATGATATAACTCAAGTTTTAAAACATTTACATTTTGGTATGACCCCTGAGGATCTTTTGGTTTTGACTTTCACATTAGATACTCCTCAAAACAGAGCAATTTTGAATTACGTTAAAAATAATGAGTCTGATAGCCACCAAGGCTGGCTACCCAAAGCAATGGGAATTGATATTGAAAAATGTGAACCAGTTATTGAGTTTAACTCTGAATTTAACTGCAAGACAAAAGGTTTTAAATTAGATAAGGATTATGAATTGATTTATAATGTCGCTGGGAAAGAGGAGTTAATTCAGCTAAACCAAGGACAAATTATCAATACTTGGAAGCACTACTTAATTGATATTGAAAAAATTATAAATGAGATCAGATCTTCTAGATTAGAGCTCGTAGAACTAAAAACAGATCAAGAAGGAGCTAATGCCCTTGCTATCTGTCGGGTTAAGGTTTAAGTAGAATTCAAATTAAATAGTCAATGTTTTTGATTTAAAGTTTGTTAAAATGTCCCAACCCCCATATACTAGACACTAGATTCCAAACTTTTCGGTTTGAGTATCTATCACTTGTAATCAAATCAATTTATGTCTAGTAATATACCCATGAAAGGAAAGAAATATCCTGCTGAATTAAAGCAGAAAGTTCTCGATGAAGTCATGAAAGGAAGAAGAGTAGCTGATATTGCTTCG
>JBBSJV010000073.1:0-6701 GCA_038256935.1 Patescibacteria group bacterium | reverse complement strand
CAGGGTCTTTTGTTTTTGTTGGGGAAATGGTTTGATGACTTAGGGGTGTCGATGAGGGTATCGAGTTTGCGGGGGGGGGTGGAATGGTAGGTATTGTGCTACATATTAGGGTTTAAAATATTATTCCACGAATCAAAATGTCCTGATTGTGTTAATGCAAACCAAATTCTGACCCGATCAAGAACAGCCTTTTAAATTAATTCTTAATTTGTAGGGAAGTCGTTAAATCGGGCCGCCATTCGGTCGGTTTGTTCCAAACCTAGCACCATCGCTCGCCGCGGGGCATTGTAATTTTAGTGTACGAATCAAAATGTCCTGAATAAATCAGGCCACTTCGTTTCGTTTCTTTGCGAATACTTGCACCTTGCCTCGCCGGCAGGCATTGACAATTTAGCAAAAATATCAACTAATACCATAAAGCTCGGGTGGTGGAATGGTAGACACGCTAGTTTTAGGAACTAGTACCGCAAGGTGTGAGGGTTCGAGTCCCTCCTCGAGCACCATTTTAAATAAACGAAAACGGCATTGACCGTTATTTTTGTTGCCCAAATTATAAAAATTAGTTTGATTTCAAAAACAAGCCTTGCTTAAGGTTCATATAACCACATGAAAATCCACAATTATATCAGAAACCACAAATTATTCGAAGGGTACGATCAGCCTATCATGGATATTATAAAATATGGCAACGTCAAAATCAATGGAAAAAGACGCCGGTCAAATCGAGACATTATTCCAAATAGAGACACTATTGAGGTTTATATAGAGAATAAATGGATAGTTTTGGAGCCAGTTTTGGATCGCAACATTGTATTGATGTACAAGCCAAGAGGGTACCTTTGTACTACTTCTGATCCTCATAATAGACCAATTTTTTATGATTTATTGCCAGGTGAATTCAAATCTTTGAGATCAGCCGGCAGACTAGATCAAGACAGTGAGGGGCTACTTATTTTAACAGATGACGGATACTTTTTATTTAGCCTTATCAGTCCTAAGTTTCCTTGTCAAAAGACTTATCTTGTCGGCTATGAAATTAAATTTGACCCTGATTTTATCTCAGAAGCGGGTTCTGGGGGTTTTGAAATAGAAAGATTTGGCGAGGTCCAAGTTCTTCGACCTGTAGAAGTGAGCTTAGCAAGTCACGAGATATTAGTTGAATTTGAATTTTTGAATCTAGAAAAAAACCTTGTTTGGTATCAGTTTGTATTAACTGAAGGAAAACACCAGCAAATAAGAAAAATGAGTCAAAAGTATGATAATCATGTAAAGAGACTTATTAGAGTTGGCCATGGTTATTACAGATTAAGTAAAGAGATAATTGAAAAAAGTTGGGTAAAAATTTAAAAAAATCAATTTGTAAAATGTGTACAAATGAAGTAAATTTATAAGTATGGAAAGGTTTGTAAAGGAAGGTTTATATAATGAATATGTTGAATTTATTGCAAAGTACAAAGGTCAAAAATATACCAATGACCAGATAAAAAAAGAAGTCAATACTGCTTCATTACAAATACAAAGAAGAATGGAGAAAAATTTGCACAATACCACTGAATCAATCAGAAATGTCCACTACAATTTTAATGATTTAGAGGGTTGGAGTGAATTCTTTCAAAAGTTTGAAGTTATCGAACAATTAATTGATGAGGAGGGAAACTACGATGAGAGTAAGTTAATAGAATTATGTAATGATTTTTTGGGGTTTGTAAAAATTTTAAGAGAAAAATTAGATCAAAAATTAAACTCTGATTTTAGCCAGCACAAGGTTGATAAAGCTAAACGTTACATTAGTAATAGAATATTAGCAGAAAAATAAAATTAAAGATAACTACTACTGAGATTAAAAAACGAATTAAGCTAAGACTGATACTGAGAAAATTTTTTATCTTAATTCCCCTTCTGACTAATTTCTGGTAAATCAACCTTTGTCTGCAAAATTTTTCTCAGCTCGAGCAAAGCTGTATAAGTGCATAAAATCGGTATCTCGCCTCCACTGTTTTGAATAGTTTCCAGCAATTCTTCAGTGTCAGAGTAATAATTATTTGTATCAGTTTTCACCCCGCCATACTGCAATCTAACCAGCATATCTACCCCCCTACTTCCACCTGTCCAGACATTTTTAAGATTCATTTTGCTAAGGCTTTTTTCCAGCTCTATGTCCCACAGCCAAGATACATCTCTGCCATCTGCGATATTGTCATTGATACAAATTGCCATGTCGGTTTCTTTTTTACCCAGTTTTTCTTGCAGGTATTCTATTACTTGATCAAAGCCAGTTGGGTTTTTGACTAGATACAAACTGATTTTAGTCTCTCCAAGTCTGATCTCTTCACCCCTTCCAAAGACTGGCTCAAAGCTATCCAAACTATCAGCTACGTATAGACCAAATCGTTCTTGAGCTACAGTATAAGCTGCTAGGACGTTGTAGACATTAAATATACCTGGCAGATTTACCCTGACAGCCACCTCTTGATTAGCTATAGTTGGAATAATAGTAAACTGAGCTGGGGTTTTGGTTGCCGAAACATTACTTGCTACAAACACTTCATCGAGCTCGATATTCGCTGCAGGTTCTTTTTCAAATTTTGGCTTCTTAGCTTTTTTGACATCCAGTTTAAACCCAACAGTTGCTACTTCAAACTCATCTAATAACTGCGTCAGGTAACCATCATCAAGGTTTATAATAAGCTTCAATTTTTTGCTTTCAGGTTTTGATAATCCTGGTAAAAATAATCTGGTTTTGAGTTTACCATCCCCTCTGTAGCCAACTGGCTGGCTAGTGCTTTTGACTCCCAGATTTCTAAGAGTTTGGGTAAAATACTGATAGGTTTTATCGATTTCTCCATAAGCATCTAGCTGATCTCTAAAAATATTAGTCAAAACCAGCCTATCAAAGGCAACGTGCTCGGATAATTTTGGTAAACTTGCTTCTTCAACCTCCAAAATAGCAGTTTTATGAATTGCTCTTCCAAGCCAGTCTCTGTTTAAAAGTAAACTAGAAGCCAATCCCCTGATCAAATTTGCCCCTCCAAGGTTGGTACACACTCCTACTTTTTGCTCCTCGTACATATGTACTAAAGCTGCTCTAGTAGTGGTTTTTCCGTTGGTTCCGCTAATACAAATTATCTCTTCAAAATCCTCTGTCAGAAGTCCCAAAAACCATGGGAATTTTTTCTCGATCAAAAGCCCAGGAAGACTAGTACCCCTACCCTTTTTAGCTAATCTACTACTAAAAGCTATCAAATGTCCAAGCCATACCATCAAAATCAAACCAACACGCTTCATATATGATAAATCCTGACTACAGAAAAATTTCTTGACAAGTTATCATTTGAAACATACAGTCCTACTATTATATGGCAATAACTAGGACTAAAAAAGACAATTTAGTAGAAACTAAAGTCGATACCACAGCTAAAGGAAGCGATAAGCTAGATACCAACGTACAATATGCAGTTGAAAAAACTGAGAATACTGACAAAAAACCAGGTTTTTTAGAGTCAACTATTATCGAGCTAAAGAAAGTAACCTGGCCTACCATTGAGTATGTTATCCGCTGGAGCCTTATCATCATCGCTTTTACAGCCTTCTTCTCAATCATCCTAGGTTTTGTAGATTTGGTTTTTGAAAGTGGTATCAAATACGTAGATTGTACTTCAGCTTCTGGTAGAAACCAACCTATTGCTACTTGTAACAATGAGTTCCTAGCTGATATTACTCTGCAGACCTAGTCAGTATATTAAATTTACTTATTCTGTCATTCTGAACTCGTTTCAGAATCTCTTCCTTATTCTAATTGAGATAAAACCATGAAATAAATTCAGAGTGACAGTATTAAAAGCTGTAATTAATAATTCATCTACTGAGAAATAAATTACCTGTCATGCTGAACTTGTTTCAGCATCTATCCAGAGCCAAGCATTAGACCCTGAAATAAATTCAGGGTGACAGTTGAATTTTGTCGTTTAGATCATTCAATTTTACTAAACCTCCTTCGTATCTGGTAGTTGATTTCTTTTGAGCCTATCTTCTCCAACTTGTTCAAGCCCAATTTTAGCTTTCAATTGCTGATCTGATTTAATCAGTTTAAAAGCTTCTTTATTTAAACTAGCATAAAGATCTCTAGCTTTTTGAAGGTTTTGTTTGTAACTAACCACAGGTTTTATATAGTCAAAATTAAAAAGTCCAGTTTGCCTATTTTCAGGATCTTCTAAAATATCACTTAGATCAGCCTTTTCTAGCTCAACCACATATTTTCTGATAAAGAGTGCTTCAGGATCAAACTCCAAAATTTGTTTAGTAGGATTATAGATTCTATTTGGATGAATTCCAACCTGCCCTGTTTGCATTTGCCACTGGGAATAATTGATTGCCACGTCAGCGTCTATTAGTTGAGAAAACATATAATCAGCTCCTATTTCCCAAGGTTGTCTAAGAATAAAAGAGAAAAAAGAAGCCACCATAGCTCTCATTCTAAAGTTTAAAAATCCAGTAGCATTAAGTGCCCTCATACTAGCATCTACAAGTGGGTAACCAGTGCTGCCTTGCTTCCAAGCTTCGATTAAATCAGGATTGTAATCATACATTAAATCATAATTATTCAAGAAAACTGGGTTTACAGATTGCTTTGGAAGATTTGGATTAATGGCTAGTTTTTGAGTAAAGTGTTGATTCCAAAATAGCCTTGAAGTATAAAAATGTTTTTGTTTGAAAGGACTTTTTTGCACGGCTTGATAAGCCATTTTTGTTGAAACAGTACCAAAGGAAAAATGGGTGGATAATCTTGAAGTGCCTGTTTCAGCTAGGAGAGGAGAAGAGATATTTTTAGGGTAAGTTTTGAGCTTTTTCAGAAACTTTCCTATCAATATTTGCCCTTCAGTTGTGCCGCCTTTTTGGTTAGTTTGCTTATCGTGATTAATATTATATTTAGCAAAAAAATCAATTAAATTAGCCTGATCTTTTAGACCGTGGGGTTCAAGACTATCTACATGCCATATGGGGCTGTTAAAATAAATTGTAGCCTGTTCACTCCAATCTTTTGTTCTTCCCTGTCTTTGGATGGCGTCATTACAAAAACTAACAAAACCTAAAGCTTCAGCTTGTTTATCTCTTTGGATGCCATAAATTCCATTGGTATCTTGATTAAAATATACTTTGGCTGACTCTCCAGTTGAAAATTTTTTTAAAACTTCCAGAGGATCACCTTCCATAATTACTAATTTTGTCCCCAGCTTTCTATATTGATTTTGCAGGTCAACTAAAGATTCTTTGAGAAAAAAAAGGCGACTCTTGCAATACACATTGGATTCAAAAAATACCTTATCAAGGACAAACACTGGGATTACGGTACCAATTTTACTAGCTTCCAAAAGTGCTAAATTATCAATAATTCGAAGATCTCTGCGATGCCAAAGAATGACTTTCATATTTTGATCGTAAAACAAAAAACTAAGTGAGGCAAATTAAGTTAATTTGAGATTACCAAGTTTTTGATCCAAAACTGACATTAATTCATCAAGATTTTCTAATTTATTCATCTCCTCAGAACTTATCAAAGGTTGGATGTTTTGATTGGAATCTTGATAAAAAACTGCAGGTAACGAGTGGTTTGCGATTTCAATATAATCTCCAATTAGCTGATCAGTATGCAAAAAAACCTTATCCATATCGATTGTATCCAGATACTTTTTCCAGCCCCCTTTCATACCCAAATTACCATAGGTTACCATACACAAATTGCAAGCATAAGTCTGAGGAGAAACTATTTTGTGAGCCAGATCAAAAGCCCCACTTACCAGTCCACTCTTAGCGTTGTAGACAAAGATTAACTTAGCTTTGTTCATAATCTGATTTTAATTTGGAAAAAGCCAACCCATCTCTTAGTTCTTTAAAATAAGGATTAAATCTGTTTTGTCGCTGCCTACCCTCGAGTTCAAAACCTAATTTTTTGGCCACCCCTGCTGATGCCAAATTCTCAGCATCACACTTTATTACTATTCGATTAATAATTGTGTTATTAAAAATAATTTTTTCAATTTCAGTCATGGCTTCAGTCATATACCCTTTGCCTGCAAAATCTTTAGAAAGCCAATACCCAATCTCACAGGATTGATTTTTCTCGTTGATATTAAAAATTCTGATGTTACCAATAAATTCACGACCAGCAAAAATCCCATAGCTAATATAATTAGACTTTTCATTTACCTCAAATAAAAACTTGAGTGAATCTTCAACTCGATTGGTAGTACTTGCCCAAGATAACCACTTCTCTAAATAAGCTTGATTTTTGGATATACACTCAAACATCTTCGTAGCCAGCTCAATACTTGGCAGATTTAATTTAAGCTCAAGACGCTTAGATTTAATACTTTCAGGAAAATCTTTTTTCATAATTAGAGGAATTAATAGGTTTTGCATTTTAATTATTAGTAAATGACTTTAAAATATTAGTAAAGCAAAAAAATATCTACCTAAATGGTAGACTCTAATCTAGATTTTTTCAAATAGGGCGGCCCTGCAAAATGCATATTTTGTGTGGTAGAGGAGCAAGAACTTAGCGATGAAATATTTACCTATAAGGCAGATTGTAGTATCGTTTTTTATTGGGGTCCCTGCAAATCTGTCGATTTGTGGGGTGGAGGAGTAACAAACGTAATAATGAAATATCTGCCTAAAAGGCAGATTGGAATAATGTAGTTTGT
>JBBSJV010000072.1:0-6756 GCA_038256935.1 Patescibacteria group bacterium | reverse complement strand
TTTTAAGTAAGGTCTTGTTTTCATTTAACACTGAAATCGTATTGACTTTAACTAATCTATTTGATAGCAAATGGCATATTTAAAGAACTTCATAAGCCTCTAGTTCAGTTAGATTTAATGCCATTTGATAAATCCGATGTATCCGCAGAGGACTCAGAATTAATTAGAACTAAGCTAATATCCTTATATGAAGACATTGAATTAAAAATAACAAAAAAAAATAAAGATGATCATGGCTTAGTAGTAATGTTATATAAGAGTCAGGAAGTAACGCTTAACACGTTTAGGAATAAGTATTTGGTACATCATGATAAGGAGTTTTATGATTTAAGTCGGTGGGCAGACATATATTTTGTTTATACAAACCCAGAAACAGAAAAATTGCTTGATGATATAATCAATTACCTAAATAAGTATAATAAACTTTTTTTTAATTCAATTTATGCTTTTAATGGTCTTCATGTTATGAACAAACAAAATAACATTCACCTCAACTTCTTAAAAGAAAAATTTGAATTTGATCTTAATATACACCACAAAGACTGTAAAGATTTAACACCTTAAGTTAATTTAATATGCCAGAAATATTCATTTCCAGAGTGTCTACTAAGGACCAAAAAATAGTTTATTATTGAAGTAGAAAAGGGTTTGAGACAAGGTGGTCAAACTTCTACAATGACCTTAGACCAAATTATAGTTTAAAACAAAAATCACCTAATCAATTTGCAAAAGAAAAAAGATTAAAAAATGTAAGTTTTTAGTATCTCAAAATGGTCTAAATTTTGTCTTAAAACACGGGGTTGTGACCCACCTCAGTTAATTTAGACGTATACACCCCTTCGACAACAAAGAAAGAGGTAACCTTATCACAAGGTTTAAAGACATCTGCCAGTTTAACTTTACCTACACCTTCCCCTCAGGGGGACTCTCTCCAAACGGTCAAATCTTATCCTCCTACTCCTTCTCTTTCTACATCCTAGACCTAGCAGGAAACGTCCCAGTAAAAACTCCAAACAGTGGCACTCCCCTAAGACCGAATATTATTTAAAGATCTTGGGGCTATTGGAAGAATCCAAACTCTAGGCTCTCTACTGGGCAGTCTAATTGCAAATATTCAATTAGGAATGCTAACCGACATAGCAATTGGAGCTGTAATGGGTGTCATTTTTTCAGCTGCTGGTAAAGTATTAAGTGGAGCATATAGGGGTACATTAACTTTAGCTCATAAAGCCGGTCAAGTAATTGATATCAAGAGTTTCAATGTTCCTTACAAGATAACTGTAAAACAATTACGACTTGGAGTGGTAGGCTTTGATCAAAATGAGCTTGGAATGTTTATTGTGGCATTAGAAAAAATTGAAGTCGATAAACTTGCATCTAATTTCTCAGCACCAAAAGCGAACGCCATAAAGAGGACAAAGAACTTGTTGGATGTTGTAGATCCAAGTTTAAGGCTAGGTAATACTGGTAGACAGTTAAAAGATGCTACAAACTTGAAAGAAACACTTGCCATGAAATCTGCTATGAGTGGTGATTTTGATAAAGGCAAATGGTTAGATAATATACCAATGAATGATCCAATTTGGCTTGGAACCAATGGTTGGAGAAAATATGAAAAAATATACCAGACAATTGACGGTCAGCAAATTATTATTCATTATAACTATAATATAAATACAAAAAAAGTTGATGATTTTAAATTCAAATCTGATCCATTATAAAAAATATCTAATGCATGACTATTAATAATATAAAACTTAATCTAAATTTAGAAACAATGGGTGAGGTAATGATGGTATTTAATGGTCAAGAATTTATTATTCCGTACCGCGTATACAACACTGAGATAGAAATAAATAATTATGAAATTAGCTTAATGGGCAAATATGCATTACTTACGCGCCATAATGATGGATTTATTAGAGAAAAATATATTAAACTATTAGTTAAAAATTTCGAACCTGATTTTTATGTGCCTTTTGCATATTTATTGTTATCTGAATACATCTTATCAATAATTGAGTTTTTAAAAGAAAATTTAGATAACTATAAATTTGAAATGTTAAAATTATTTCGTGAAAATGAAAATTTTTATCAATTATTAGAAAGTCGAATTACAAGTTACTGGAATGCGTATTACAGAACTGATTATCACGACTTTAAAGAATATCCAGGTTATAGAATCATAAATGAGCTTGAGAAGTTGATTAATTAAGATTTATGGTTAGTCTACGACAACAAAGAGCGAGGAAATCTAATCACTAGATTCAAAGATATCTGCCAGTTTAACTACACTTACACCTTCCCATCCCAAGGCTTATCACCAAACGGTCAAATCCTCTCCTCCTACTCCTTCTCATTCTACATCCTAGATCTAGCAGGAAACGTCCCAGTCAAAACCCCAAACAGCGGAACTCCACTAAGGCCAAATGTTAATTATGGTGAAGGTAAACTATTCTGTAACCCAAATTCCCCTCTTGAATCTCAAGGCGTGGAAAATTCCCCTCTTGAGGGGTGGCCTGCAACGCAGGACGGGGTGGATACTACCAGCCTCTCCGATCCGCTTGACCAGTCTGGAACAAGTCCAGCCAATCAAGCTGACATGGGCCTTTCTAACTGTATCCTTACAAACTCCCTCTTCAAACCAACAACAATCACAAGTAACATCTACGAAACTATTGGAGACAATGTTACAACCATAGGAAGCATCTACTCAGAAACCCTAACTTTGTATCACGATACAGATAATCCAGACAGTAACGATTTAAATGATCTAAGAAGTAAAATCTACAATGGAACAATCCCAGGATTCGTAGGGGGGACGACCACGGCTCCCGCTTCCATCCCAATTACCCGCGATACCACAATAGATCTAACCTCAACATCTGAAAGACTATCTGACAGATTATTTACCCTAACAACTCCAAAAGGAAACAAACAAGATCTAAGCACTGCAAAGATAAAAACAGAATGGGAGCAAGCAAATTCATTGAAAGTAAAAAGCGGAGCAATTGCCCTAGGATGTCATCCTGAACTTGTTTCAGGATCCCCTAGTAACGACTGTGAGAATCAACCAAAAACAACCCTCCTCACCCGCTCCAACTACGAAGGCAAAACAGAATTAGAAAACTTACCACTTGGAAAAAACGAAAGAGACGATAGTAAACTAGAAACTTGCACCACACTCAGTAACTCTCCAATAGTAAACAGAAGAATAGGAACTTGCGACGATGGAAATTATACCCTTGGTTACAAAGCTGGGGATAGTGCAGGAAACATGACAGAGGAAAAGACTCAGGTTGTGGAGAGAGATACTGTTAGGCCTGATAAGCCTGATTTACAGATAAATAAAATACCAGTAACTCTTGATTTATATGAAAGATTAGGGGTTAAAATAATTGGTGAAGCAAATACATTTATAGATATAAATATTACAACTTCAAACAAAGAGAAACCAATATATAGAAGCGGTTTCATTCCCAGTAACGGCATTTTTATTGATAATGATATTTTGAGTAAAAACATGACCTGTGGTGGTATAACTTATACAATCACCGTAAAATTAACTGATCGTGCAAAAAATGAGAGTCAAACAGTCACACAGTCGGTTACAACAATTGCATGTCCTTCTTGTGTAGGCGAGGGTACAGAAATTGGCTGGTTTAATCCTCTAGTACATCCGAGAAAAGCTTTTACTCAAGAGTTTTCTTCAGGACATGATGGTTTAGATATTGGTGTACATGGAAATCCAGTGGGTATCGTGCCAATATTGGCAGCAAAAGATGGTATAGTTAGTTTTTATGGATACGACCGAAATAACGCTGTGTATATTGAAATTAAACATGACCATGGATACATTACAAGATATGTTCACTTATATGATACTCAAGACCGATTAGTTAAAGTTGGGGATAATGTTAAAGGTGGTCAACAAATCGGGTTAATGGGAAACACAGGTAGCACATCAACTGGTCCACATCTCCACTTTGAAGTATACTTAGCTGGTACAGCTTTGCCTCCTAGGCTTTTTGTATATAAAGGGGAGGGTACTGTAACCAGAAGTGATCAAAGAGAATACTTTTGTAATGCAAGTGGAAGTGAAGGTGAAGAGAATGAAGAGGGTGACTATTCGGCATACGATTGGGTAAGCGAAGATAGGTATAATTCCATTAAAGAAGATATATCAAATGAGATAATGGACCCTGCAGCTGCAATTATTAGAACCTGTTATGAAAAAGGATTGAAAGACATTGCAGATGGAAAAGTTAGTTTCTGGGATTTAAATAGATCTGAATCAGGTAAAGTTGCAAAAATGATGCTTGATCAATGCGGAGGAGACTTTCTTGATAAAGATAGGTATGATTACCACTTGTTATCCTTAACAATTAGAACTGGAAATGCTATTGCAATTGGAGGTGTATTAAATCTCAGTTTTACAGGATTAACAGACTGGATACCGACTTTACTAGGAATGGCCACTGAGGGGCTATGTGAACTGTGGGTAACTGCTAGAAATTTAGGAGTAAAGGTGGTTACTGGACAGGGTTTTGCGACTTCAACCGCATGTTTAGCTGTTGGTTTAGAGGTTGAATATGGATTAAAACAATTTCTAGTCTCAACTTTTGATATTCCTATTGACTTGTCTGGGATGGAGGAAGAGAAACAAAAAGAATTTTTAATTGGAGTTGGAGTCATTGGAATGTTTTCATTGACAGTTTCTTCAATTAAGAAAGTAATGGTTGCAGTTCCTACAAATAGTTCGGGCATATCAAAGGTAGGATCAGTTTTATTCGATACGGCAAAAGTTTGTGCTGCGGATGGTAAAGCAACTGCACCAGCTGGTGGTTTTCCAGATGATATTTTAATTGATAATACAACTTTTCCTTTGGGTTATGACAATGGTAACAGGTATTACTTTAATCAGCATCCAAACTTTATGAATGATGCGGAACTTCAACAATTGCATAATAGATATCCGCAAGGCATAACTTACAGTAGTAAAAAATTCCCTGTGTTTAATGATTTAGCCGTAGAGGTAATACCAGGTAAAAAATTTGTAGTTGACATTGATGGAATGGTTGGCGATCCAACTGATTACACTAAAGCAACAGTAAAAGCTAAACAACTGGGGATAGTTCCTAATGATTGGTTTTATGATACGTCAAAGTATAGATTACATCATGTTGAAAATGGTAGAACTATGGTTTTAATAGAAGAAGTAGTTCATAGAAAAGTTCGACATGACGGAGGTAGGAGGATGATTGACAAACTAGTTACAAATATGAGTAAAGCATGTAAATAATAATTTATGAAATACTTTAAAGTTTATTCAGTAGAAAATAACAAACTAGAGCAAAATGTTCCATTTCAAGATGAAGATTATAAATTTTTTCTTAGTATTTGTAATGGTGGCCAAGTTTTGGGAGATGAAACATTTAATTATTTAAACCTTACTCTTAATACAAAAACGGGCGAGTTTTTAAGCGGTCTTTTAAGTTTCTTGCCTTATTTGAAGACAGAAAAAGATATAAGTATTAATTTTGATTATGCAAAAACTATCCTCTATCAAGATTGGTTTTACACTGATGAAGAACAACCTTATAGTGCTAATCTTTTACCATTTGCAGAAGACAATACAAACTTTTATTGTTTTGATAACAACCGAGGTGGGGAGATTAGGTATTTTGATATGTCATTTACATATTTTGAAAATCTTGAAGAATTCAATGTTATTGCTAACTGCTTCTCAGAATTCTTAGAAAAACTAATATCTCAAAACGATGGATACATTAAAAACTTAAGTGAAATACTTGAAAAAATTAAAAGTGATTAACTATTCTAAAATTTTACTTCGAAACAATCCATGTTAGAATATATTCAAAATAAAGAAATTAATATTGAGGTTTTAAGTAATTTTAACTTTAAGGTACCAAATGATATTTTAAAATTCTATAATTATTGTAACTCAGGAAAATTTGTTTCTGATAATCCTGACTTTCATTTTGTTTTTAACAATAATGGTGATGAGTTATCATTTAGAGGATTTTTAAAATCAAGTATCGGATCAAGTAATGATATTCAAGAAACATACAAAACAATATTTCCAGAGTGGATATCTGATGAATACAGACACGTTTATACTGAATTTGTTCCATTTGCGTTTGGTTATGTTAACGATTATTATTGTTATAATAATAAAAATAACAAAATCATTTATATTGACTTACAGGATGACAATGAAGATATGTTATTAGGCAATTTCGTGGTTGCCAATTCCTTCACAGAATTCTTAGAAAAACTAATATCACAAAATGGTGGTTATATTAAAAATTTAAGCGAAATACTCGAACAGATAAAAAAAGATTAAAATGGCGATAATCAATTACTTACCACGATATGAATCTAAACCAGAGGTTGTAGTGCAAAGATTATCGTCAAAAGAAAGATAAATTTTATTTTTGCTATTGTCGTTTTTATAATATCTATAATAGTTATATGGACATTAACTAAATCAATTTTTGTTATGCCATTTGCTCTCGTTTCATTCTTAGCGTTGATTCAACCCGAACCTAAAACACAAATAAATAACAATTTAGTAGTAAAGGAGTTATTTATTGATACTGAAAAACGAACTATCACTGCAGATGACCCCCTTCAGTTAATCTAGACATATAATCCGCAACTACTTAGAATCACTAAGTCGGATTATTAATTAAAACATTTAGATTAATTACTATGAAAGGAAAACGCATACCA
>JBBSJV010000071.1:0-7184 GCA_038256935.1 Patescibacteria group bacterium | reverse complement strand
AAACTCTAAATAATGACCAAATCCAATTAGTCTTAGATCTTGGAAACAAAACAGGAGAGTCTTGGAGGGTTTATCAAAAATTATCCGAAAACTTTGCAGAATTAAAGCTTTTAAATGACAATCTAAAATTGATTCACAAAGACCTAGAATATGAATTTACACCTTGTATCGTCAGAGGTATCGCTTACTACACAGGTTTGGTCTACGAAGTCTTTGATAAAAACCCCACCAATCCTAGAGCCTTGCTTGGAGGTGGCCGCTACGATGACTTATTAGATATGTTTGATAAATCAACTCCCGCAATCGGCTTTGGCTCAGGAGACGTGACTATGCACGAATTTTTGGAGTATTGGAAATTGTACCCCCAAAATCTAAAACCAATCGAACAAAAAGTAGGGTTACTACCAAATAGTATAGAAGACCTACCCAAGATCTTTACAGAAATTGTCCCCAATCTAATCAAAGAAAATAAAACCTACGAGATCAACTACGAATACGATAGAAGTGAAAATAAAAGATACGAAGCTTTGAAGAAAAGAGGGTGTGGGGAGGTTAGGAAGGAGTTTTAGGGATTATTTTTTCTTTTTCTTTGTTTTTTTCTTGTTCTTTTTAATATCAGCTTCAAAACCTTTTGATATTGGGACTAAATTAACTCCATGTTGCTCAATTTTTTTCTTTATTTTAGTAATAAATTTTTCTAATATATCAGGATTTTCTACCTCGCCAGATACCACTTTTTTTAATTCTTCAAGTTTTCTTTTGATAAATTCTTTATCAGCTTCAAATCTTTCAAAGACATTATTAATGTTTTTTAATATCGCCTGAACAATTTCAGCATCGAACTTTTGATCATCACTTCCTCCAAAGCGTTGAGATACCTCACCTTTTAGATCATCGATATTAATCAATTCAATCCTTTGTGTAAGTATAATAAAATTAACAGGCTCAAATTTTTTATCACCTGAAGCAACTGCATAAAGTTCCAATAAAGCTTGATTTTCTATAGTAAAAATTTGATTAAGACTTTCTTTACATTCTTTGATGGAATAATCAATTGTCCTGGCAAAAATTGCAATTGTATCAATTATCTTTAGAACCCTCTCAATATTTGGAGTATCATACGAATCAAAATCATCATTAACAAAATTATTAAATTGCTGAATAAAATCTAAAACAGTTGAATAAAAAAGTAATTTATCAGATTTTGCCGTGTGAATTGGACCCATCTTTTCACTAATTGAGGGAAAGTCTTCAAATCTTTCAAAAGCATTAGTCAATTTTAACAACCTAATCTGTAAAGTTTTATCATTATCAGCAATCATCTTTAAATTACTAATTACATTTGTTTCTAAGTACGGAGTTTCTTCTAGTTTCTGCTGCAAATCCTCCAAGCTATTAATCTCATCATATTTTATTGATCTTAAAACCTCTATTGTGTGTAAAAATAGTCTTCTAGGATAATGAGGTGTCGTTTCTAACCAACTCTTAGGATTATTAGTTTCTTCATCAATATCATAAAGTTTTAACTCATTTATTGAAACGTTTACAAATATACTAGAAATCAAATCTATATCTTGTTGCAAATCCACAATGTACTGTGGATGCTGAGTGCAATAATTATTAAAATTTTTAATACACCTCATAGCACTATCAAAAAAGTCTACGGTATCTATTGAATCGCCTGTTTGATAACTTTGAGTTAATTTCTTTGATGTTTTATATGCTTTTTCAATATCAGTCCCCCCTTCTCCAAAATCAAGATTAGAATTCAAAAATGGGTATTTTTCAATCAATTTTTCACGAGTATGAGAGTCTAGATTACCAAGCATGATTAACCTCATGCGATTTGATAAATCAGCTACCTCTAACTGCAATGCTTTTAGCTGGATTAGATGATCACCGTACTCACCTCCTCTAATATGCCTACCAAGGCCTTTTATCAACTCAGTAGGAAGCTCTACCATTGCTTTTTGTTCGAATTTTGCTATCAATTCTAAATCCTTTTCGGGCAGTTCAGAATTGGTTGTAACTTCTTCAGTCTCAAAGCCAACTAACCATTTTGATAAAGCCAAGGCAAAGCCAAGCGTAGACTCAATCTGTCTACTTCGATCTTGACCTAGAGTTGCTATCCATTCATCTCGAAAATCATTATTTCCAAGAGCAACTTTTTCTATTATTTCAGAATCTACACTTTTTAAGCTTATATTGTTAAACTCAACCCCTTCTCTTTTCATCATATCAATTAAACTTTTGAAAAGTCTAGCATTGATAGGTAAGACGCCTTGAATTTTAGAAATATTTTCTAAACTTTGAGACAGATTTGCGGCAGTTTCATTTAGTGATTTTAATACTAACCTTTTTTGCAAGTTTGGTTTACTGTTAAAAAACCTATTAAAAATTTCTTGATTAAAAGGATTGTAAATTGAAGACTTAGTTTGGCTTATAATGTTTATGAGTACAAAATCTTGGCTTTGAACTTCATACTGGGTTCTGGTCAAACCTCCATCTGGTTCATCTTGTTCTTCAGTGTCTGCATTCGGATCTGATATTTTGTGCACGGAGGCAACGGAGAATGGAACAATGGTAACTCTTTCTTGCCTTTTGTTCTTTTTCTTTTTTTTCTTTGATTCAACTTTTTCATCTTCTTGATTATCTTGGTTTACTTCTTCTTGTTTATTTTTCCTAGTATGACATATCCTTGGCTGATCAGCTTGAACTTGCTTGCCTTCATGCTCTATAAAAAGCAAAATTTGCCTTGTAGCTTGTATATCTTTTTGGCATCTTATTTTAAACAAATTTATATCAAAACCTTGAATGTGTAACATGTTTACAAATTGATACACGGGATTACTACTATCTTCTTCAAGTCCTGAACTATAAGTGGCAATCTGGTATATTGCGGTTATTGGATCCTCAACGGCTTTACTGTCATTCGTATTTTTATTAGTTACTTTTGGAAGTGTATATTCTTTAATCAAATTATTAATTTCTTTATCATGACCAAAAAGTACTACCCTTGCTACGTATTGAGCTACTTCAATGTAGTCATCAAATGTTTTTAAAGCCACTTGATTTGCCGTATCAACAGAAGCTCTATAATACTTACTACCTTTTTTTAATGCTACTGCTTCTCTCCAAATGCAAAACAATTTGTAACGAATATCAGTAGGATCACTAACTGTCTCCGACCAATAATCAAAAACTATACCAGCTTCTTTATAATCATTTACAATCGCATTTACAAGCTCTTTGTTGCTATTATTAAATCCAACAAAACCTTTGTACAATAGTAAATCATGTACATAAGACCCTAAAAAAAATCTTTCTCTAGGGATTTCAATTTTTTCTGACCAAGAATCTCCTTTTGGAATGCTAAATTGAAGTCTTGGTGTTTTTAAATTTAGATAGTCTTGAATTGTTCTTTGAATACACTCTCGAGTTCCAGAAATTTTTTTTGTTTCTTGTTTTTCTTTTGTTTCTAATTTTCTTTTTGTATTAAAGTAATTTGAAACTAAACCTACGATTTTATAGTTTAAAAGTGCTCTTTCTTTACCATTTGGCCCTTTGACATTAAATCCTGCTGTTAAGTCTGAACTTAAATGCGATGAGAAATTCCCTACCCCATCTTTAGTACACTATTGAGCTAAAGCTTCCATAACTAATCTAAACTTAGCGATACCTTCTGTTTCGCTTTCAAAAGACACTGCAAGCTGGGAATTAGATAACTCACTATCTTTTGTAATCAAAAATTCCCAGATAGTTAAATAAACGTCTTTAATAAATGCATAATTTGAATCAACTGCAGAGCTTAACAGACTGAAAAATTTCTGCTTCAATTGATCAACAGTGACTAGGTTTACTCCTCCATCAATTATCTGTGGCTTATCTAGATCCATATTTGAATTATAGCACAAAAAACTGGTTTTGCCCACTCAAAAACGTGAAGTTTTACCACCCTACACATTAAAATTAATCAAAAGCTGTGAAACTACCGTCACTACCGTTAAAGAAAGGATGGAAACTACCATACCGATTACGGCATTTTTGAAGGTGTTTAAACCATCTTTGTACTTGTCTTCAACGCCAGCGCTTGTAATCATCTTGACTCCACCGATAACACCAAATAGTACTGAAACTGCTACTGATAGGTAGATCAAAAAGTAAACTATATCCAAGATAAAATTAAAAATCCCCCCTGATCCTGCTTCTTGGTAATCATCAGTAAAACCAGCGCACCCTGCCCCAATGCCTTCCTGACAAAGATCTATTTGAGCCCAGGTTACAGTAGGTGCTAGTACCATTGCTAAAAAGGCAGCGATAATTACTGACCAAAAGATTAATTTGCGGATGGATTTTTTGCGATCGTGGTAGGTTTTAAAGTTTAGATCAAATAGGCTCACAGGACAATTTAGTTATGCTTACATTTTGATGCAAATCTCTAAACTTGTCAAAGAATTAATCAGTGTATAATATGGAAGTAAAGACCATGTCCCAAGAGCAACTAGAAAAGACTTCAGATACCGTCAATTATGATCTTATAAGGTCGCGTCGTCGCACGCTGAGCATAATTGTCAAAGCAAATGGGCAAGTTGTAGTTAGGGCTCCATTGCGGATGAGCAAGATAAATATTGATTCTTTTATAGATTCTAAACAAAGGTGGTTGCAAAAAACTTTATCCCAGTTTGGCAGTAAAAGTGATTATAAAAGCCAGATTCAAAACCAAGAAGAGTCAGGATATAGTTGTCTTTTTGGAGAGTGGTTAGAGGCTCATACAAAGAAAGAAATAAAACAAATAGAAGCTGAATTCGAAGAGCAAACATTAAAATTACTTGATAATGCCTTAGATCTGTACAGTTTAAACGATACAGATTTGCAACTCGATATCAAATTTAGAAACTACAAAAGCCGTTGGGGAGCTTGTAAGAGAGTAAAACGTGGAGCAGGTAAAATCCCAGATAAAGCCACACTGATGTTTAATAAAAAACTAAGATATTTGCCAATTGAACTTGTTAACTACGTTGTAATTCATGAAACAGCTCATCTTTTCCAGCCCAATCATTCAGTGAGGTTTTGGGATAAAGTCGGCGAGATCTTACCAGATTATAAAGAACTTAGAAAGGAAATGAAGGGGTATAATATTTTGTAATAATGTCATACTTTAAAAAGTAATAATTTTAGTAACAATTTTTTTCCGTCATGCTGAACTAGTTTCAGTATCTTTTCCTTATTCTAAGTATATTAAGACCCTGAAATAAATTCAGGGTGACGGGGGCAGTCATTTCGAACATAGTGAGAAATCCCATAGTAATTCAAAGTAACAAAAATTAGATTACGTAATAAAAATATAAAAAAACACCACATAGGATTTCTCACTGCGTTTCGAAATGACAGCTTTCTTTGAAGATCAACTCTTTTTAAGTACTTACCTCTGCTTGACCTTATCCCCCAGCACTTTTCTAATCTCTCTGACAATTAATTTTGCGTCTTTGAAGCTAGTGTGCCTGTTTGTTGGTAGATTAATTACTCCATGATCTGACATGCTTTGGCTGTTTGGAAGTAAACTATATTGTTTTTCAAATTTAGTTCTAAGCTCTTTGTTATCTTGCATAAAGGGACTGGTATACCAAAGCCCAACTAATACTCCATAACCTCGGAGTCTATTTTTGATTTTGTTGTAAATCTTTTTACTATCTTTTTCAAAGTAATGAAGATTGACTGGGTATCTCATATACACACTTTGCCTGTTAAAATCTAATCCAAGTTCAGCTGCATAATACAAAGCTAGATCCCTTCTATGAGTATTAAATTTATTAATTTGTTGTAGCTGGTTTTTGAGTACTGGGAAGAGCTCATCGCTGTACTTGGAATTAGTTTCCAAACTTTCAGTTCCAGTTTTTTCATTTGGTGTGTAAATTTGGCCAATCAAACCAACTTTTCTGGCAATAAGCATGATTAATTTACCAATTTGCAGATGATATAGCGGCCTAATCAAAAGCACTGTTAATGAAATATAATTGATAGCTTGAATATATCTTTTAAATGACATTTTGGGTAGTTGATCATAATTGGATTTGATAGTTTCTAGCCATTTACTTGTATCAATATTAGCAGTATTTACAAGTGGTTTACAATTGACTGCAAAACATCCTCCAATTGTAGTACTGACTACCTTATCCCTGCCAAAACTGAAAAAACTAGCCTGCCCTACACTACCAACTGGGTACTTTTGTCCATTAATGTTAACCTCCCCGCCAAGGCTATGAGCGCAGTCTTCAATAAGTATGATCTTTTTTTGGTTACAAAGCTCCATTAATTCTTGCATCTGTGGAATTATTCCAAATGTATACTGAATTATAATCACCTTTGTTTTTGAAGTGATTTTCTTTTTCAAATCTTTGAGATCAAAATTAAATGAGCTGGGATCTACATCAACTAACACAGGTTTCAGACCTGCTTGCCAGACCCCATTTGGAAGCACTACACAAGAATAACCTTGGATCATGACTTCACTATTTTTAGGTAAATATAAAGATTTTAGAAGTAGGTACAGACTCGTCCTGCCGTTATCTGTAAACAGTAAATTATTCTTGGATTGCAATGTTTTTAATTCATTTTTATCGAGATCTTGATCTTTTTGCAAATAATTTTCAAACCAATTTCTAACCCAATTTTTAGCACTCTCATTTCTAAATCTAAACAGTCCAGTTTTGGCAGCAATTATATCTTTAATGCTATAGTTTGGACCTTCTTCACAAGATACTAGTTTGATACGTTTAGAAAATTTCATAAATAATTCTGACTTTTATTCTAACTTCAGTGGTTTAATTTGGATATTTGAAATCCATTCTAACTAAACATTTTTCAAGATCTTACTCCATTCCTTTTCCCCAACAGCAATAGCTCTTTGATACTTTTGCGCTTCTACAAAAAGTAATTCTATTATTACATCTCGATTGGTTTTGACTTCATCGTATACTCCATCATAGATCTCAACTACTGAATCCACAAGATCTACAAAATACTGCTTGTTACTAATATCGATGTTTAATTTCAAACTAGCTGACAATGCCCTTCTAATAAGCCTGCGCAACACATAGCCACGTTGTTTCCCTGACGGTTGCACGCCATCACTAATGATCATACTAGCAGCCCGGATATGATCTGCTATGATAAAAGAATGTTTT
>JBBSJV010000070.1:0-7367 GCA_038256935.1 Patescibacteria group bacterium | reverse complement strand
TCATCACATTAGAATGCAAGTAATAGTTGACGGTCAATATATTGATTTTTCCAAGGAAGCATTCCAAGAAACGTATGAAAAAGGAATTTGTAGTGGTGATCTTACAGAAACACCTATCCATTTCCACGATAACTTAGATCAATTTGTACATATTCATTGGGCTAATATCAGTGGAGGTCAAGTTTTGAAGTACTACGGTTTAAATGAAATTGGCGGTCCTGATGATATTATGGGCTATCAAACAAATATTGAAGGAAGTTTCTGGCCCAAATCTCTTGAAATTAGAGGAAATGTATTACCTGATTTAATTGATAATCAAAAACTATGGGTCTATATCGGTGATGAGGAAAATTACGTTTCAAAGAATGCTTCAGAATTTTTAGATCAAGATTTAGAAACTTTTTTTGGAGTCCAAAGCAGTCTTACAAAAGCTAGAGAAAGTGCTTGGCAAAATATTCTAAGTCCAGTACAAACTTTAGCTCATGGTGGATATATCAATGATACTCCCAAACAAGTCCAAAATACAGATTCACAGATCTCAGAGCAAACAGTGGAGCTAAGTCAAGAAGAGCTTGAAGATATAAATGACTTACTTGGGAATGTTGTCATCTTTATTCAAGCAAATGAGCCGAGCGATCAAGAAATCAGAGAAAGATTTGATAACTTAGTGCCACTTCAGCAGAGTGTATGCGGAGGTTAATTATCTAAAGATACAATCGTAAAGCTCTTTATAAATTTTAGTCTCAGGTGTTATCATCTCAACTAGCATTCTTTTAAATTCTTGAGGAATAGCGTGGGATTTATTGGAAGGGTTAGAGTTAGTTTGTCCTTTTACTTCTTGCATATACCAGCGCCAAATCCTACTGTAGATTTGATTTAAAGCCTTTTTGTATCCAGCACCTTTTAGACCTCTACTGACTTGTCTAGCAATTAATTTATCAGTCAAAATAGCCTCACGCAAAAGATGTTTGGGAAGTTTTAAATCATTTAAAAAAGCCCATTTTTCAAGTGTTTCTTGATTGAAAATATAGTTTTCCAAAGCTCTTCTATACAATATTTTAATTGAAGGGTGTGCATGTTTGTATTTATTTAAATCTTTTTTGGTAGGGAACTCATGATCTCTATCTCGAAGCATAAGAGTGTGAAAATTCCCAGACAATCCATTTTTGACTTCTTCAAGTAGTTGAAATGACCAAGTAGTCTCTGATAACCCTCTAGCTGAGACAAACATTACCCTGGGCTCAAGATCTTTAAATATCTGGTTATAAATTGTAGCATCTTCATTTTTTCCTTCTCCCTCACAAAATACAAGATAAGGGGCTTCGCTAGTATAATGAGGTGTTACTTCAGAAATAAAATCTTGCATACCAGCACCTAGTAGTTTGGCCCCTACATAGGTAATTTTTTTACCCCAATATCCATCACTACCTACTTGATACTTTCTATCAACAAGCCAGCCGGTGCGACCTGATTTTGAGGCTGTTACCCCATCTTTTATCAAATACACTTTTTGACTTGGTTTAAATAGATTTTTACCTTTTTGCTTAGTTTTCTCATTATCAGTGATGTCTCCAGCAGCTGAGATGACAAAAGGGCTGTGGGTTGCAATCAGAAACTGGCAAGGGTATTTATCTGTTAGTCTTTTGTAAATATAGGCAAGTGATTTTTCCCAGGTTGGATGAAGATAGTTTTCTGGCTCTTCAATCAAAAAAACAGTAAATTTATTTCTACCTTTTGAGCTCAATATTTTTTCAAAGTATTCTTCATAAACTAACTTGGATTTGAACTGCTCTGATTTATTTTCTTGGAAAAAACTAGTATACAACCCCCATTCTAAGTAATTATAATCCTTTAGTAATTCATCTTGAAGATCACTTAGTTTTGACTCGCAAGACTTGTAGTATTTGAGTAGTGATCTAACATCTTGATTTACATACACGGCTTCATATGAAGTTTGGCTTCTCTTACCATTTATAGTAATACTCATGGGTGAAATATCTAGATCTAGACCTGGAAATTGAGGTTGTTGAAGATACCCATAAATGGCTTGTAGGATACTACTCTTCCCGCTTCCATTTTCCCCTACCAAATAATTCACTGAACCAAGACGGCGCAGGATGATCCCAGCTGGGGAGATTTTTTTGAAGTCACTAATAGCGACCGTGTGTAGCATGATAATAGTATGAACTAAATTTTATAGTCTGTCACTATCTTCTTATTAGGCTAGCTACAATATCACTAGTTATATACACATTTACTAATACTACACCTATATGAATAAAAGCAATAATTAAGGCAAACTTAAAAAAATTCATCTTTGATAAGCCAATTGTGTAGCTTAGAATATCTGTACCACCAAATAGCACAAACAAAAATACCAAATATTTCTTTCTACTCTCACCATCGAAAAAGTTCTCTATTTTCTCGATACTTTTCTCACCTAGGATTTTTTTTACTAGGCTTTTTCCAAATAATCTAGAGATCCAAAAATTGATACTTGTACCTATTGTTAAACCAATGAAACTAAGAATTGCCCCATATTCTCTGCCAAAAATTAATAACACTGCAACTTGTATTGCAGTAGCACTTAATGGAGCTGAAACCATGGTTAAAGCAAAAATAACCACACTAATAATTGGAGCAAAGACACCAAATCCAAGTATAAAATCTTGAATATCTTGGAGGCCAAAATACCTACCAATACCCACAATCAAACTTATAAAAACAAAAAAAATAACCATCCCTGATAAAGATTCTTTTATATTTTCTCTCAGATATTGTGAGATTCCTTGAAAGGTAGATTTCATTTCTGACATAATGAGCAAGTGCCTGTTATTTCCAAATCAATTGTGTCTATTTTAAATTGATAACCTTGGCTGAAGTGATGTATGGATTTTTCTGTAACTGTTGGAATCTCTCGCAGTGTTCTGGATTCACAAAGCTGACATTTAAATAGCATGAAAATCTTGTTTTGTTGGTTCCAGATGTAGTAATTTTCATTGGATCCTGAGCCGATTTCGCGGACTAACCCTTCTTTTTTGAGAGCAAATAAACTGCGATACAAAGTGCTTTTGTGGATGTAGATCATCTTGTGCTGAAGGGTCTTGAGGATTTGACTACCAGTCAGCGGCTGTTTGGATTTTTCAAGTAGACTAATTAGGGCGTCGCGGTTTTCAGACTTGCGATAATTCCTTTTTAGCTGAGTTTGCGGCATACAAGTTAATTGAGTCAAAATCCCTAGTCTGTCAAAATCTGTTTTATTGACACAACAAGTTTTCAAACTCAATAAGAAGCTATGCTATCAAAAGAATTTAATTTTACTGCAAAAGCTTGGGAATATAACGGGGCAGCTGCTTGGTTTTTTGCTAATGTTCCAGCTGATGTGTCTTTAGAAATTAGTTCAAATTACCCATTTAAAACTAGAGGTTTTGGTTCTGTACCAGTAAAAGTTACTATTCAAAATCAAAACTGGAATACTTCATTATTTCCAGATAAAAAGTCAGGTTGCTACTTGTTACCTCTTAAAAGGACGGTTAGAAAAGAATTAGGGATTGAAGCTGGTTCTTTATTGGATGTAAAAATTGAGATTGAGTTTTAAGATTTTATTAAAGCAAGTTTATCCAGGTCATCTTTAAACATTGAACTAGTTAATTCTTCATGTAGGTTAGCTAGAACCCTGAAGTTAGTCTGTTCTAATATCGAAACAAACTCTTCAGGTGGAATTGAATTAAATTCAGGTTCGATTCTTCGAAGAATTAAATCAAGACTATCAATGACTTCTTTGTCGGTAGATTTTTTATAAATGTTAATATTTTTTTCTGATCTGGGTAATAATAATGATGTAAAATATCCTTCCCATTCTTTACTCGCGATTCTATACATATTTTTAATTGATTCTTTTTCTTGTTCTGAGATAGACATGCCCTGAAGCCTAATAGAAATAAGCTCTATTAATTTTTCTTGCACTTTTTCTTTATGCTGTTCTAGTCTGATAGTATTACTAATTGATACCTCTATTAGTTCTTCAAACTGAATATTATCGCTCTGATAAGCTTGTAGATTTGACCAAGTATTTGTATATATACTTGATTTAAAATTCTCAACATCTTTTGAATTGGTAGTACTATTTAACTTATCTACAATTATTTGATGAGGCTTTTGCAGCTCAATGGAAAGAAATTTTGCAACTTTTGATTTATCACCTTCTGGAGAGAAAATATCAATTAAAAGCTGCTTTCTAGTACTAATATCACAGTTTTGGATAGTTTCTTGAAGTAGTTGGGAAGAGAAATTGAACACTGTGTTTTTAACATCTTCTGAAAGCAATTCTGTTGGGATGAAGCTGAGATTTATTTGTTGTAATACATTATTTACATCAGCGTTACATTTAAATTTTACAATACCGTTTACAATATTTAAAACTGGCTCATGCATCATCTCAATATAATCATCTGCTGTTGGAAATTGAGTCCCAGCAAAATATGTATCATAGGGAAGCATCAACATTTCCAAGTTGTTAGTATACATTTTACTAGCTTCTTTGGAAGTGGAAAACCCTTTTAAATTGGTTTTAATAAAATCTTCTTCAAAAGGACATATACTTTGTTCCAAATCCTGACTAATATTTTCAAAACCATGATAGTTTAAATCAAAAACTTCTTGCAAAAGTAATCTTTGTGGCTTCTCTATACCTTTGTTACTTTCAATATGACTGTAGATGTCTATAGATGGAGATAATTCCTCCATTTTTTCAGGAGTTTTGTATTGATTACCGACTTCATTTTTAAGAGCTTTGATATTAAGTTTATTGTAAAGGAAAAAATCATGCATCTGATTTGCTAAGCTTTCTATCTTAGCTTTTGGAATAATTTTGTTTTTAACTTTACTCATCATTGAAGCGGTTTCGTTTTCGATTAAACTTCGTGCGGCGCGAAACCAGTGTCTTGGCTTAGAAAAATCAGCTTCTCTTAGAACTCTTTCAATTGTTAAATTCTCAGCCATAGTCTATTTCTTTTCAACTTCAACTTTGATCAAACTTAGTTCAAACTCGTTATCAGTTAATGGGAGATTAAGAGATGGGTTAAATCGATGGACTAGAGAAAAAATGTTTTTTTGTTTGAGAGGGCCTGTTTTGTAGCTTATTTTTTTTAAAAGTGAAGTTACTACTAAACCGATCAAGGTGCCAAGTAATGAAAAGAGAAGTGCTTTTATAATGTTTTTATTGGTCATATTGTTGTAGTATAAGTTAGTTTCCCTTTTTTATCAATTCCTTATTTGTGAAATGGGTTTCGCTTTGGTTGATTTTGTGGTTGACTACCATAAGGCTTGAAGTTTTGATAAGGGTTATTCAAACCTGTATTGTAATTAGGTGTGTATTTATACTTTTTAGTAGTTGTTTTGAGAGTGTAGAAACCTATTCCAGTAATTATTGCTATAATTGTAATACCCATAGCAATTATTGTTCCCACTCTCCAGTCATCACCGTTTTGAACATTCACGGGAGCGTTTGGTAGAATTGAAATATCTGGCTTGGTATTTATAGCAAATAAAGGTTCGTTTACTCCTACCAATGAACTTGTTGCATTAATGTTTGATAGCTTTAAAGAAGTAGCCCCTTCTATCTCATTTAAAGTATTAAAACTAATTTTTGAAGCTCTATTATTATTGACATTTAGACCATCCCAGATAAAGTCTAAAATTTCTTCGCTTGTACTATATTCACTGCTAGCAACCAATTGATCATCGACAAAGTAATATAAGTTTATTGCTGGTTTGTCTGGACTTGCTTGTTGGAAAGCTAAATTACAAGAAAAATTTTGATTTGGTTTAGTTTTGTCATAATTACAATCCACTTCTGAAATAATATTCTGTTCTGTATCAACAGCTGCTTGAGGATCTGGTTCTGGAGCTTGCTCTAAGTCTTGGCTTTGACTAGAAGAGGCAATAGACTCACTTTGACTACTTTTTGATTGACTGCTATCAGAGGATTCTTGCTGGCTTTGGCTGCTACTTTGAACGTCTTCAGATTGGCTAGTTGTTGAACTTGATATTGCCTCGCTTTGACTACTTTCTTGTGAGCTGGGCTCGGTAGAAGACTGGCTAGAAGTCGAAGTCTCAATAGATTCACTACTACTTGATTCGACAGAGCTTGATTGACTGGAGGGTTGTGAAACTCTTGTTCTTCCTCTTACAGGAACTGGAGTTTCAGTTGAAGCCTCATCCGTTGTCTGATCAACAGGAATAGGGTTAGGGACAGGGGCAGTGATTTGAATATCTTCATATACGTTTTGACCAGCAACTGTAAGTTGGATCTGGTAGTCCAGAGATTTATCCAAAGTTTCTATCTCACAACTCTGCTGAAGATCTTGTAGGTTTATTTCACAACTACCCGCAACTAAATCATTATTTAAAACCTCTATGCTAGCAATTTCATCAACTTTAGAAACTGTTTCTACGCTACAAGCTAGGTTTGCATTGTCGTATAGACAGCTAAAATCTGAAATTAAAGACTTATCAAATTCTTTATCGACACTGCTTGCTGTAGTCTTGGTGTAGGCAAAAATATCAGTAACCTGGAAAAATATCTCACCGTCAAATAGGTCATAGTTAAATACCTTTAAATCAACACTGGTATAATCATTGAAGTTTAAACTAGGACTAAAAAACTGAATTTGCTGATCTGAGACGTATTGAGCCCATTGTTTTTGGTTGTTGATGGCAATTAGACTGGAGACTTGTTCATTATCAGCAATAGTGACTTCAGGGAAGCTAAAGACATTTTGTAGGTTGTAGGTTTGAGCTAGATAGCTTCTGATTTGTTGGATTTCAAAAGTACTCAATTTTTTATCAAACAATAAAAACTCATGTAAATAAACTCTGGGGTTATTGGCCCCAATTCTAAGGGTATTAGATGTGTTTGAATTAACTTTTGTTGTAGCTATTAATGGGTTTTGAATAGTATTATTAGTGTATAAAAGATATTGATCTTGGTTTTGGAATTGAGTTAATAGAAATTCTCGAGAGTCTACTTTTTCATAACTAGAATTAACAGTCGAGTTCTTACGGTTTATTTTTTCTTGAAGAGCAATTCTTACTCCATTGGAAGATATATGAGTGTTGTGCCTATATCCATCGCTACATGAATTATAACAACCATCTGTCATGCTCCATAAATTAGCTGAAGATACACTATTTTCTTTACTCCAAAGACTGATAACAGTAGTTTCAGAGAAATCAATATTATCTAATTTAGCCTCCAAAAAGGAATTTCCAGTAAAGTTCAATCCAGTTAATTGATTGTAAGGGTTAGTTTTGAGAGCGGTTTTACCGGTGATTGCAATTTCAGGGTTAGCATAGTTTGTAATAGT